>NZ_JBFAOO010000094.1:0-28864 GCF_040675265.1 Microbispora sp. NPDC049633 | reverse complement strand
GCTGAGGCGGCAACCGGGCCAGGAGACCCCGCGTCCCGGCGCCACCGCGCCGCTGGGGCCGGTCCCGGCCGCCCCGCGCACGGCTCCCGCGGGCGTCCCCGGCGCCCGTACGCGGCGCCCGGGCGGTCCGGACGGGCCCGTCGCCGGGCGGCGCCGCCGTCCGGCGACCCTGCTCCTCGCGACGGCCGGCTGCGCCGCCGCGGTCGGCATCGGGGTCCTGGCCTTCACGGTCGCCCGGACCGGCGAAGCGCCGCCGGACCCGGGAGAGACGGCCGCGCCCGTCACACCGTCCTCCTCGCCGTCGCCATCGCCGTCGTCGGCACGTACGCACAGGTCAGAGGTTCCGCGGACGCATCGGCCGTCTGCTGTGGCGACGTCGACCAAGCCGAGCGCCGTTCCGTCGGCTACCGTAAGCAGGTCGGCACCATCGACAACCCAGTCGCCCACACCGGCTTCGTCCCCGACCTCGACCCCGACTCCCACGTCCACCTCGGCCCCGGAAACCGATGAGACTTCGCTCCCGACGGAAGCCCCACCCGACGACACGAACCCTCCGGATGAGGGGGAGTGATGAGGAGAGGGGTCGATGATGGAGACCGGTGGCACCCCAAGATGAACGGCAAGGGACAGTGCAGGAAATGACTCAGCCACGACTTCTCGGCGGACGCTACGAGCTGGATGGCGTCGTGGGGCGTGGCGGCATGGCCGAGGTGTATCGCGCCCGGGACATCCGCCTGGACCGTGTCGTCGCCATCAAGACGCTCCGCTCCGACCTCGCCAGGGACCACACCTTCCAGGCGCGCTTCCGGCGTGAGGCGCAGTCCGCCGCCTCGCTCAACCATCCGTCGATCATCGCCGTGTACGACACCGGCGAGGACATGATGGAAGCCACCCCCGTGCCGTACATCGTGATGGAGTTCGTCGACGGGCGGACGCTGCGCGACCTGCTGCGCGCCGACCGGCGGCTGCTGCCCGAGCGGGCCATGGAGCTGGTGGACGGCATCCTGCGGGCGCTGGACTACAGCCACCGGGGCGGCATCGTCCACCGGGACATCAAACCGGCCAACATCATGTTGACGGTCAACGGCGAGGTCAAGGTCATGGACTTCGGCATCGCCCGGGCGATGGCCGACTCCGCCGCCACGATGACCCAGACGGCCCAGGTGATCGGCACCGCGCAGTACCTGTCCCCCGAGCAGGCCCGCGGCGAGCGCGTCGACGCGCGCAGCGACATCTACTCGACCGGCTGCGTGCTGTACGAGCTGCTCACCGGCCAGCCGCCCTTCACCGGCGACTCCCCCGTGGCGATCGCCTACCAGCACGTGCGGGAGGACCCCATCCCGCCGTCGCGGATCGACCCGGAGATTCCGCAGTGGGCCGACGCGATCGTGCTCAAGGCGATGGCCAAGGACCCGGTCCAGCGCTACCAGAGCGCCGCCGAGATGCGCGGAGACATCCAGCGGGCGCTGTCCGGCATGCCGGTCGACCCGCAGACGATGGCGATGGCCACCCAGCAGTACAACGGGTACGGCGGGGCGGACCGCACGCGGACGATGGCCACGGCCGGCGGCGCCGCCATGACCCAGAACACCCGCGCCATCCCCGACTACGAGTACGCCCAGGAGGAGCGTGGCGGCGGCAGGTACGACGGGCGGCGGCGCAGCAACGGCGGCGGCAACAACGCGCTGAAGACGGCCCTGTGGATCCTCATCCCGCTGTTGGTCATCGGCGCGATGGTCGGTGTCGGCTACGCGTTCCTCGGATCCGGCGGCTCCTCCACGGCCGACAAGGTCGAGGTGCCGTCGGTGACCAACCAGAACAAGGCCGCGGCCGAGCAGGCGTTGAAGGCGGCCGGGTTCAAGGTCGCATTCGGGCCGGAGGAGTTCAACGGCGACGTGCCCAAGGGCGCCGTCGTGAGCACCGATCCCGCCGGGGGCGAGCAGGCCGACCCGGGGTCGACGGTCACCGTCGTCGTCTCCAAGGGCCAGGAGAAGGTCGCCATCCCCGAGACCGTGCTCGGCAAGTCGCCGGAGGAGGCGAGGGCCGAGCTGGAGGCGCTGGAGCTCAAGGTCAGCATCGTGCCGAAGGCCTCGACCAAGCCGCAGGGCAAGGTGTTCGACACCAAGCCCAAGCCGGGTGAGAAGGTCGAGAAGGGCGCCCTGGTCACGCTGTACGTGCCCAAGGAGATGACCGAGGTCCCGAGCGTGGTCGGGCTGACGGTCGACGACGCGAAGCAGACGCTGGAAGGCGCCGGCTTCAAGGTCAAGACCTCGCCGCAGCCGAGCGACACGGTGCCGGAGGGCAACGTCATCGACCAGGCGCCGCAGCCCGGGGCCAAGCTCAACCCCGGCACCACGATCACGCTCACGGTCTCCAGCGGCCCCTCGCAGGAGCAGCCGCCGACCCAGCAGCCGACCGGCGACACGCCGACGGACGGCACGGGAGACGGCACCGGCGACGGCACCGGGGACGGCACGGGAGACGGCGGCGACGGCACCGGGGACGGTGGGGGCGGCGACAGCGTCCAGGTCGGACCCCCGGGAGAGGGCGGGGACAACCCGTTCGGCAACTGACGGCATGAGCGGACGGCGGTCATCGCGAGGCGGTGGCCGCCGTCGGCGTTTCCGGGCGCCCGCCGGGGAGTGCGTGCGGCGTGCGGCGTTCGGCCTGCACATGCCTGGACATGAGGAAGGGCTTCCGCCACTCGGGGGCAATGGCGGAAGCCCTCATTCATGTAGTCGTAACAGGAGCGGAAAGCGTTACACGATCTGCGCGAGCCAATTTCCGAGCAGCCGGTGGCCGTGCTCCGACACGACCGACTCGGGGTGGAACTGCACGCCCTCGACGGGCGCCGCGCGGTGGCGCAGGCCCATGATGACGCCGTCGGGGGTCGTCGCCGTCACCTCCAGCGGGTCCGGAACCGTGCCCGGGACCACGGCGAGCGAGTGGTAGCGCGTCATCGTGACCGGCGACGGAAGCTCCCGGAACACGCCCCGCCCGTCGTGGGAGATCAGGCTGGTGCGGCCGTGCATGAGCTCCGGTGCGCGCTCCACCACGGCCCCGTACGCCACGGCGATGGCCTGGTGGCCGAGGCAGACTCCGAGCAGCGGCAGGCCGCGCTCGGCGCAGTGCCGTACGAGGGGCACCGACACCCCCGCCGCCTCCGGCGTGCCGGGCCCGGGAGACACGAGCACGGCGTCGAAGCCGTCGGCGTCGTCCACGACGACGTGGTCACGCGGCCGTACGTCGCAGTCGGCGCCCAGGCCGCGCAGATACTGCACGATCGTGTGCACGAAGCTGTCGTGATTGTCGACCACGAGCACCCGGGTCGGGCTCATAGGTGTCTCCCGCTTGACCGGCGTGGCTGGGCGTGCAGGGCGGAAATCGGACTTTCAGCGTACGGCAATCCCTCGTGGGGGATCGCCCGGCGGGGCCCGAGCCGACTATCCTTGCTCGGGACCTCACCGCCACAGCGATTACGCTATTGACACCAGCCCGCACGACCGCGCGGGTACCCACCAGGAGACACTCCCGTGCCCAAGTCGAAGACTCGCAAGAAGGCCGTCTACACCCCGCCGCAGAAGGCGCAGACGGTGAAGGTCAGCCCGCGTTGGCTCGCCCCCGTCATGGTGGCCACCTGGATCATCGGTATCGCCTGGATCGCGGTCTACTACATCGCGCCGAACGTTCCGGGGATCTCCAGCCTGCAGAACTGGAACCTGCTGATCGGGTTCGGGCTCATCATCGTCGGCGTCGTGCTGTCGACAAAGTGGCGCTAGAGCGCCAGCCCAAAAACTTTCCACAGTTTTTATCCACAGCCTGTGGGCAACTCGTGACCGAACGGGCTCGGGCCGTCCGGACCTGACGCGACGGTCCGGGCCGGATCGGCGAGCGGAGCGTTCGGCGTGGCCGCGGAGAGGCTCAGCTACGGCCGAGCATCTCGGCGGTGAGGACGTCGCCGCCGAGGCCCCAGCCGCCGTCGGCGACCTCCTCGACGAGGACCAACGTGGTGGCCCGGGCCCGCTCGCCGTACACGGCGGCGTACGCGTCGGTGACGGCGTCGATGAGCTTCTTCTTGGACTCGGTGGTCAGGGTGCCGGCGGGCACCTTGAGGTTGGCGAATGGCATGGTCGTCAGCTCCGGTGATGTCGGTTCACGGTGAAGCGTCCGAGGACAGGGCGTCCTCGGACGCGGACGTCGATGCGGGGACAGGCTTTCGCGGGCTGCTGTGAGGCGGCCCGACGGCGTCAGACGATGCCGCCGTTGGCGCGCACGACCTGCCCGTTGACCCAGTGCCCCGCGGGGCTCGTCAGGAAGGCGACGACCTCCGCGATGTCCTCCGGCGTGCCGAGCCGCTCCAGCGGGGGCTGCTTGGCCAGCCGTTCGATCGTGGCCTCGTCCTTCCCGTTGAAGAACAGCTCGGTGGCGGTCGGCCCGGGCGCGACCGCGTTGACGGTGATTTCGCGACCCCGCAGCTCGCGGGCGAGCACGAGCGTCATCGCCTCGACGGCGCCCTTGCTGGCGACGTACGCGCCGTAGTTGGGCAGTTGCAGGCCCACGACGGACGTCGACATCGTGATGATCGCGCCCCCGTCGCGCACGCGGCGCGCGGCCTCCCGCGCGACCACGAAGGTGCCACGGATGTTGGTCCGGTGCAGCGCGTCCAGGTCGTCGAGGTCGAGGTCCGCGATCGGGGACAGCGACAGGCGTCCCGCCGAGTTGACGACGACGTCGACCCCACCGAAAGCCTTGTCCGCCGCGTCGAACATCGCCGCGACCGCGTTCTCGTCGGCGACGTCGGCCTGCGCCGCGATCGCCCGGCCGCCGGCCGACGTGATGGCGTCGACCACCTCGCCCGCCGCCGAGGACGACCCCTGGTATCCCACGACGACCGCGAGACCGCGTGCGGCGAGCGTCGTCGCGACGGCCCGGCCGATCCCGCGGGAGCCGCCGGTGACGACGGCCACGCGCTGATCACTCATTGGAGAACCCCCTTATCTTTATCGCCGATACGCACCTATCGTATCGGCGTTACGAGAGAGACATTAGCACGATCCCCGTATCAGCGCTAGCGGGAGTCCGTATCATTGGTTACATGGCAGGTGCGGAGTCCCTACGCGCGGCGATGATCGAGGCCGCCGAGAAGCAACTGGCGTCGTCGTCCGACAACGACATCGCCACGCGGGCGGTCTGTGAGGCCGTCGGCGTGACCCAGCCCGTGCTCTATCGGCTGTTCGGCGACAAGCGGGGGCTCCTCGACGCCGTGGCCGACCACGGATACGAGCGCTACGCCGCACTCAAGGCCGCCCAGGAGCAGACGGCCGATCCGGTGACCGACCTGCGGGCCGGCTGGGACGGCCACATGGCGTTCGCGCGCGAGAACCCCGCCCTCTACCAGCTCATGTTCACCCCGAGGCCGTGGTCCCACTCCACGGCTCGCGACCGTGTGTCCGACCTCCTGGAGGCCACGCTCGTACGGTGCGCGGCGATCGGCGCGTTGAAGGTCGAGCCGCCCGTCGCCGCCCGGCTGATCCTGTCCGCGAGCGTCGGCACCGCCCTCGATCACATCGCCAGCCCGGAGCGCTTCGACGACCCCGTGGTGTCGCACCGCATGCGCGACGCCGTGTTCGCGCACGTGCTCAGCGAGACGACCACGCGGGACGACGGCGACCCCCTGCGCGAGGCCGCGCTGCGCCTGCGCGCGCAACTCGGCCTCGCCGGCACCGGGGCACTGGAGCCGGTCGAGACCGCCCTGCTGCTGCGCTGGCTCGACCGCATCACGCAGGGCGCCCCGGGGACCGTCAGGTGAGGGCGCCCTGCAGCAGGCCGTACGGCGGGAGCATGGTGACGAGCAGGACCAGCGCCACCAGCACGGCCGCGGCGACGCCGAACTGCACGAGGGCGCGGTTGCGGCGCGGCGCGTAGGCGAAGCCGGCCGCGACGATCGCGCCGGCCACGAGCCCGCCCAGGTGGCCCTGCCAGCTGATGCCGGGCACGACGAACGTCAGCACCACGTTGATGCCGATCAGCCAGAGAACGCCGCGCGCGTCGTACCCGAGCCTGCGGGCCACGACGAACAACGCGCCGAACAGGCCGTAGATGGCGCCGGACGCGCCGACGGCCGACGTGCCGAACAGGTAGATGGCGACCGAGCCGCCCAGCGCCGACAACAGGTAGAGCGCGGCGAACCGGCCCGAGCCGAGCCTGCGTTCCAACTCAGGGCCGAGGGCGTAGAGCGCCCACATGTTGAACAGGATGTGCCAGAAGGACGGCGGCGGGGCGTGTAGGAAGGCGCTGGTGATCAACCGCCACCACTCGCCCAGGTGGACGCCGAGCGACCACATCGCGAACCGCTGGACGACCTCGTCCGGACGCAGGACCTCGGCCGCGTACGCGAGCACGTTGAGGACCAGCAGCGTCCAGGTGACGCGGGGCGCGGCGACGGCGGCGCCGCCGAACGTGGAACGGGCCTGCCGCACCTCCCGGTTGCCCTCGCGGACGCACTCGGGACACTGGTGACCGACCGCCGCGTCCCGCATGCAGTCGGGGCAGATCGGGCGCTCACAGCGCTGGCAGCGGACGTAGGTCTCGCGGTCGGGGTGCCGGTAGCAGGTGGGTACGGCTTGCGCCCCCGGCTGCGGGGGCGGCGGAGGCTGGGAGGTCATGGGGTCCTTTCCTGGCGTGTCCCTGTGCGGGAGCGCATCCACGAGCCAGCCTATAAGCCGGAAACGCCCCGGCCGCGCGTTCGCCGCGGCCGGGGCGCCGGGATCGGACGTCGCGGCGTCAGGACCGCTCGATGGTGACCTCTTCGAGCACCACGTCGTTCACCGGGCGGTCGTTGCGGCCGGTGGGGGCCTTGGCGATCGCGTCGACCACCTCGGTGCCCTCGATCACCTCGCCGAAGATCGTGTGCCCCTGGTTGAGGTGCGGCTGCGGGCTCACCGTGATGAAGAACTGGGAGCCGTTGGTGCCCTTGCCGAACCGCTTGCCCGCGTTCGCCATGGCGAGCAGGTAGGGCCGGTTGAACTGGTTCTCCGGGTGGATCTCGTCGTCGAAGCTGTAGCCGGGGCCGCCGACGCCCTGGCCCAGCGGGTCACCGCCCTGGATCATGAAGCCGCTGATGACGCGGTGGAAGATCGTGCCGTCGTAGAGCTTGACGTTCGTCTGCTTCTCGCCGGTCTCCGGGTGGGTCCACTCCCGGGTGCCCTCGGCGAGTTCCACGAAGTTGCGCACGGTCTTCGGCGCCTTGTTGGGGAAGAGCTGGACGCGGATCGTGCCGTGGTTCGTGCGCAGATTCGCGATGAGGTTGTCAGCCACGAGGGCCGCCCCCTTTGTCTGATCGTGTTTGTTGTCCGTGAACAGGGTATCGAGCATGCCTTCAAGCACTGCTCGTGATTACGTCGCGACCATCCGGGAAGGGGTCGTTCCGGGGCCCCGTCGATTGGGGAGGTTGATCGTGTCCCTGACAATGAACAGAAGGCGCCGCGCCGAAGTGGTCATCCCGCAGACGTGGTTGAGCAGGATGAGAGACCAGGCGAGGAGAGCCGGCGGCCGGGTGAGCCCGGTGGCGGAGACCGCCCGGGATCTCGCGACGCACCGGATCGAGGACGCCAGGGTCTGGGCGGCGCCGAAGCTCGACCAGGCGGCACAGTCGGTCGAGGAGCAGATCGCGCCGATCGTGAGCGCGTTCCTGACCGAGATGGCCCGCCGGATCGACGTGTCCAGCACCAAGAAGACGCGCCGGCGCTGGCCGGTCCTCGCGTTGCTGAGCGGCGTCGCGATCGGCGCGGTCGGTGTGGCGATGTATCGGAACAACGCCCAGCGCTGGACCGAGACGATGCGGGAGAGCATGCGGCACACCGGCTCCGACGCCAGCAAGTGGGTCGGAGACAAGGCCGGGGAAGTCGGCGAGAAGGCCGACAAGGCCGCCGACGAAATCTCGGGAAAAATGCCCTAGCTCATCCCTCACAGCCACCCAGTACGGCCGGCGTCCCCCACGCCGGCCGTACTGTGTTTCCCGCTTCGCCGTCGGCTCGCTCGGTGTTCGCCTAGATGGCCAGACGGTGGAGCATGGCGGGCAGGCGGTCCTCGTAGAGCACGGTGAGCCGCCGGGTCGCCCGGGTGATGGCGACGTACAGGTCCTGGCCGCCCTTGGGCGACTGGCTCAGGATGCCCTCGGGGTCCACGACCACGACGGCGTCGAATTCCAGGCCCTTCGAGCTCCGCACGGTGAGAACGGCGACCGGGCTGTCCAGGGGGTCGACGGCCTCGGGGAACAGCGCGGCGACCTCCGCGTGCCGGGCGTCCGGCGTGACGACGCAGACCCGTCCCTCTTCGATCTCGCGCAGCTCCGATTCCACGAGCAGTCGCAGGTCGGTCCCGGCGGCGGGCACGGCGCGGGGGCGGGCGCCGCCGAAGCGGACCGACTCGGGCGGCTCCTCCCCGGGCGCCACGGCGCGCAGCACGTCGGCGGCGACCTCCATGATCTCCGCCGGCGTCCGGTAGTTGACCAGCAGGCGCTCCTCCCGCCAGCGTCCCTTCACATAGGGGTCGAGCATCTCGCCCCAGGAGCGCGCGCCCGCGGCCGAGCCGGTCTGGGCGATGTCGCCGACCACCGTGAGGGAGCGGGCCGGGACCCGGCGCATGACCGTCCGCCAGGCCATCGCCGACAGCTCCTGCGCCTCGTCCACGATCACGTGCCCGTACGCCCAGGTGCGGTCGCGGGCGGCCCGGTCCGCGGTCGTCACGTACGCTCCGTCGTCGCGGTTGAGGCCGGCCAGCAGGGTCGCGTCGAGCACGGGGTCGACGTCGGTGATCGTCAGCACTTCCCGGGCGTACAGCTCCTCCTCGCGCCGCTCCTCCTCCGCGCGGCGCCGCCTGGCCCCGGCCCCGTAGTCGTACTCGCCGAGCAGTTCGGCGGCCTCGTCCAGCAGAGGGACGTCGCCGACCGTCCACGGCGCCTCGCGGGGCCGCAGCAGGAGCGCGCGCTCCTCCTCCGTCAGGTACGGCCCGGCCGCCGCACGCAGCCGTTCCTCGTCCGACAGGAGCTCGCGGACGAGCCGCTCCGGGGTGATCTCCGTCCACAGGGCGTCGAGCGCGTCGCGCACCGGCCGGTGCTCCCACAGGGTCGTGGCGGCGTACCTCAGGTCGCCGTCCTCCAGCGGCCGGTCGAGCCGCGCCGCCTCGTCCAGCGCCAGCGCCCGCAGCATCTGGTCCATGAACGTCCACCGGGCGATGTTGTGCTGACGCCGCAGGCCGCGGGCGCGATCCCGGGCCCGCAGGCAGGTGGCGTGGTCCACCCGCAGCGCCATCTCCTCGACCACCACCTCCACGCCGCCGCGCACCGACGTGCGTACGGGGATCTTCACCTCCAGGTCGCCTTCCGGCACGCGCTGGCGATCACGCACCGCCTCCTCGATTACCCGGGCCATGCGCGGGTCGCCCTTGACGACGGCGGCGGCCGGCTCGTCCTCGGCGGTGGCCCGCACCCCGGGATGGAGCCCGCCCATGCTCGTCAGCACCACCTGCGTCTCGCCCAGCGCGGGCAGCACCTGGCTGATGTAGCGGGAGAACGTCGCGTTGGGACCGATGACGAGCACGCCGCGCCGCTCCAGCGTGTCGCGGTGCGTGTAGAGCAGGTACGCCGCGCGGTGCAGGGCGGCGACGGTCTTGCCCGTGCCCGGCCCGCCCTGCACGACGAGCGCGCCGGCCAGGCCGGAGCGGATCACCCGGTCCTGCTCGCGTTGGATGGTGGCGACGACCTCGCCCATGCGTCCGGTGCGCCCGCGGCGCAGCGCCGCGAGCAGCGCGGCCTCGCCGACGAGCGTCCGGCGGTCTCCGTCGGCCATCCGGTCGAGGTCGAAGACCTCGTCGTCGATGCCCACGACCTCGCGGTGCCGCGTGTGCAGGTGGCGGCGGCGTACGAGGGCGCCCGGGTCACCGGGGGTGGCGACGTAGAAGGGGCGGGCGGCGGGGGCCCGCCAGTCGACGAGCACGGATGTGTGGTCGTCGTCGCGCAGCCCGATGCGGCCGATGTAGAGGCTCTCGCCGCCGGCGTCGTCGATGCGGCCGAAGCACAGGCCGCGCTCGACGGCCGACAGTTGCGCGAGGCGGCGGGAGTGCTCGGCCGCCGTCACCTCCCGCTCCACGACGGCCTGCCGGGTGCCCGTGCCGCCGCGGGCCAGGGCCTCCCGCATGCGATGCCCGGCCCGCTCACGGGCGACGTCGAGGCGGTCGTACAGCATGGACACGTAGGACTGTTCGATCCGCAGGGCTTCGGCGCGAGCGGAGTCGGATTGACGGTCACCCATTGCCGTGATAAACTCCTAGTGAGAGTGTGTCTTTCTTTCAGATGACTGGGAATCTCTCACTATAGGGCATCGCATGTGCGTGCCTCGATCTCCACTCCGCTTCGGGGTGGATTTTTTGTTTTACGAGACTTTTGTGACGGATGTGAGTGATGGCGCGTCCGTTCTGGGTAGCCGACGTCCGGCGCGGCCGGCTGGAGCCCTTGCCTCGTTCCATCCGGATTCACGTCGCGCCATGGTCAACCGCCGCGTGCCGCGGGACGTCTTTGGAACAAGGAGGCCCGGATGGACGTCCTCGAAGGCCTCGTGGACGACGAACTCCGCCTGGAGCTCGTCCTGGTCGAGGCACTGCACCATGAGGCGGAACGGCTGGCCGCCCCAGCCGTACGCTGAGATCACCCGCCCGCCGCCTCACCTCGGGGCGGCGGGCGACCTCCTACGTCACGCCCAGGGGCGGAAGACGGCGCGGACGCAACCGTCCTTCTTGTGCTTGAACATGTCGTAGCCCTTCGGCCCCTCGTCGAGCGTCATCGTGTGCGTCGCGAGGTAGGAGGTCTTCAGGTCGCCCTTCGCGATCCGGTCGAGGAGCTTCGGGATGTACCGCTGGCCGTGCTGCTGCGCGCCCCGTAGCGTCAGCCCTTTGTTCATCAGCGCGCCGAGCGGGAACTTGTCCACGAATCCGGCGAAGACCCCCAGCACGAAGACCGAGCCGCCCTTGCGGCAGGCGTGGATCGCCTCGCGTACCGCGATCGGGCGGTCCTGCTCCAGGCGGAGCTGCTGCTTGATCCCGTCGTAGACGCGCTGGATCCCGGTGCTGTCGGCCTCCATGCCGACGGCCTCGACGCACACGTCCGGGCCCCGGCCGCCGGTGCGCTCGCGCAGCTCGGCGGTGACGTCGGTGCTCGTGTAGTCGATCACCTCGCAGCCGACGTGGCGGGCGGTCATGGCGAGGCGTTCCGGGTAGCGGTCGATCGCGATGACCCGTTCGGCGCCGAGCAGCATGGCGGCCCGAGCGGCCATCTGGCCGACGCCGCCGCACCCCCAGACCGCGACCACGTCTCCCGGCTTCACGCCGCCGAGCTCGGCGCCCATCCAGCCGGTCGGGGCCGCGTCGGAGGCGAACAGGGCGTCGAGGTCCGAGATGCCCTCGGGGACGGTGAACGCGTTGTAGTCGACGAAGGGAACGCGGATGTACTCGGCGTGACTGCCCCGGAAGCCGCCCATCGCGTGGGAGTAGCCGAAGATGCCGGCGGTCGTGCCACCCCACATCAGGTCCGTGACGCCCGGCTTGGGGTTGCTGTTCTCGCACAGCGACCACTCGTCGTGACGGCAGGCCCAGCAGCGGCCGCATCCGATGATGGAGCAGACCACGACGCGGTCGCCCACGCGGTGCCGGTTCACCTCTGGGCCGACGTCGACGATCTCGCCGATGAACTCGTGCCCGATGACGTCTCCGGCCCGCATCGCGGGGATGTACCCGCCGAGCAGGTGCAGGTCGGAACCGCAGGTGGTGCTCGCCGTCACCTTCACGATCGCGTCCTGGGCGTTGAGGATCGCGGGGTCGGGCACCTGCTCGACCGACAGCTCGTTCACGCCCTGCCAGCACAGCGCCTTCACAGCCGGCCCCCCTCCGCCGCGCGTCCCAGCGCCATGTCGAGCACCTTGCCCGGCATCGTCGGCCTGGTCGCGCCGAGCTCCTCGTCCGATCGCAGCACGTCGCCGGTCTCCAGCAGGGACTTCGTCTGCCGCAGCGCCGTACGGATCGCCGTACGGGGATCGTCACCCCGCAACCGGGCGAGGACGCCGTCGGCGCCGGCGCGGTGCTCCCTCGGCCGGGCGTAGATCTCCGTGCCCCGATCGCCCGGCGCCCGGTTCATCCGCACCTCGGCGTCCACCCGGGCCAGCGGATCCGGCAGGTTCCCGCCCGGGGCGACCTCGTCCGGCGGCCGGTTGACCGTGACGCCGAGCCAGCGGCTCGACTCCAGGGGGTCCTTCGCCCCGGTCGGCACACGCCTGCGCGAGGCCGCCCATCGCGCCGCTCCCAGGCCCGCGGCGGCAAGGGCCGCCGCTCCGGCAACGAGACGTTTCATGACCTTCGCCCCCTCCACGGCCGACTTCTCGGGTGCTACCCCCGGCTCCGGGGCTCTACCCGCCCGTGCGGTACCCGAGAGAGTCGATCGCGGGATGGAGGGCCGGCGGGCTACTCCGCGCCGCGGGACGGCGCGGCGGCGAGGGCGTCCGCGACGGTGGGGAAGACCGGGACGTGGGAGGCCAGCCCGGTGATCCACAACGCGCGGGCCGCGCCCTGCTCGACCGCGACGAGGGCCAGCCAGCCTCCCTCGTCCAGCGCGCGCTTCCAGCAGTTGACCAGCAGGCCCGTCGCCCTGGAGTCGAGGAAGTCCAGTTCGAGCAGGTTCACGACGAGGTACGGCCCGAAATGGGCGAAGGCCTTGTCGAGGAATTCCGTGGCCACCTCGTGGGTGGTGAAGTCGAGGGTCCCCCGCACGGTAAGCAGTCCGATGCTTCCGCTGCTCTCGGCGGCGAACGTGGTCTCGGCTGTCGAGATGTTGTGCAGATCAGACATCAGGACACTTCCGTGGAGTTCGGCAGAATGCGCGCGACCAGAATGCAGGTGTCGTCGCCGGTGTTGCTCGGGGCCAGAGCCTCCATCACCGCCGCCACGCGATCCTGCGGCGGCACCTTCGGCACTGTCTCGGCGATCGCGGCGCTGAGGATGTCCAGGCCCTCGAACAGGTCCCGGCCCGGCCGCTCGATGAGACCGTCGGTGAACATGAGGAGCAGATCGTCCGGCTCCAGCCGGATCTCGGCGCAGCTGTAACTCACGTCCTCGAAGACGCCGAGCAGCACGCCCGGATGCAGCAGCCGATGGACCCTGCTCCCCCGGACCAGCAGCATCGGCGGGTGACCCGCGTGGGTCCACTGCAGCGTGCGGTCCTTGGTCCGGTAGCGGGCCACCACCGACGTCGCCAGCACGTCGGGCCGCATCCGCCGCAGCAGCCGGTTCAGCGCGACGAGGATCTGCGCCGGGTCGTGGTCGGCGAAGGCCAGCCCGGTGATCGCGTGCCGCAGCTTGGCCATCGCGGAGGCGGCGGCCAGGCCGTGCCCGGCGACGTCGCCCACGGCCAGCAGCGCCTGCCCGTTGTCGAGGTGGATGGCCTGGTACCAGTCGCCGCCCAGCGGAGCGGTCTCGGCGGGGAAGTAGCGCACGCCGATCTGCAGTCCGGGCACCGCGTCCTGCACGGGCAGGATGATGCTCTGCAGTCGCGCGGTGAGCTGCGACTCCTCCTCCAGCCGCTGGGTGACCTCGGCGAGTTCGTCGGCGGTCCTGCGCCAGTCGGTCACGTCCTGTATGACGCCGTGGATCTCGACGGGCCGTCCGTTCGCGTCCCGGCTGACCTCGGCCGTGGCCCTGATGTGCCGGTATTCGTCGCCGACGCGGACGCGGACCTCGAACTCGTGCGGCCCGCCGCTGCTGGTCAGCGTCGTGAGCGCGTGCTCGACGATCGGCACGTCGTCGGGGTGCGCGATCTCGCGGTAGTGCTCCAGCGCGAACGGCCCCTCGGCCGGGTCGCGCCCGTGGATGACGTAGAGCTGGTCCGACCATTCGGCCTCGCCGGTGATGAGGCTCCAGTGCCCCCATCCGAGGTGGCCCAGGCGCTCGGTGTGGAGCAGCCGGGCCGACAGGCGCTCCTCCCTGTCGTGGCGCACCCAGGAGGCGAACAGCCCGCCGTGCAGCCGGGCGAGGCGGACGCCGTAGGTGGACAGGTGAGCGACGCCGTCCCCGGCCTCCCGGTGGACGTAGGGATCGACGTCCTCGGGTTCCCCCGTCTCCATGACACGGAGGTAGGCGTCCCACAGCGGAGAACCGTCGACGCCCGGATACGCCTCGAGCGTGCGCAGACCGACGAGCTCCTTGCCGGTCCGGTCGCGGACGTCCCTCGCGTCGGGACTGGCGGCGAGCACCTCGAAATCGGCGATCGCGCCGGCCTTGTCGCGGATGGGCACCAGCCAGACACCCTGAATGGAGACCGCATCAAGCATGGCTTGCACCAGCCCGGCCATCACCTCGACAGACGACTCGCCCGAGTTGACAGACGGGCCGCTCACTGGAGTAAGCCGCAGGATGCGATCACCTCCGCTCATCGATCCGCCGGCCACCTTTCGCAAGGCATCCGCAAGAGCGGACTGTAGGGAGGATCGCTCTTGCCTTCCCGATGAGGTTACCTGCCACAGCCGAGGATAGGTGCTGGACGCCCTTTGGTATCGCGGCGGCATTCCGTCACGTCCGGCCCTCCGCCCTGGGCACACGCCCTTTGTCAGCCCTTGAAAGTTTGAGAATTTTTTACTTTTCGTGGCCTTGTGCCCGGTCGCCCGGCGCCCCGCATCCGCGCACAATGCCTGCTGGCCGGCAATCGGGAGGAACGATGACCGGGGCATGTGCGGGTGTGGCGCTGACCCTCGCGGCCGCGGTGCTCGCCGCTCCCGCGCCCGCCGCGGACCTGCCGCCGTGCCCGCTGGTCTTCGGTCACGGCGGCTACCCGAAGAGCGCAGGGGCCAAGGCGAAGGACGCGATCCGTCAGCCCAACGTGCTGCGGGCGGTCGACGACCAGTGGTCGTGGGGCGCCGACGGCGTGGAGGCCGACGTCCAGCTGACGAGGCGGGGCGCGAAGGCCGTCATGTGGCACAACAGGACGACCAACGGGCTGACCGGCCCCCGGCAGGAGATCCGCGAGACCTGGTGGGCCGACGGGCCGGGCAACCTGCGGGACCGCCGCGTCGCCCGCGGCCCGTACGCGGGCGAGCGTGTGCCGACGCTGCGGGAGTGGCTCGACCACGTCCGCGCCCGGGGACTGGTCGCGCTGCTCGAAATCAAGAAGTCCGCGGCGCCCGTCCTGGCCGGCCCGGCGTACGGACCCTCCGCGTGGCGGGAGATCGTCGATCCCGTCGTCGAACGGCAGGACGCCCAGCCGATCCTCGTCTACTCGCGGGACCCGTGGATCAAGGCGGAGCTCGCCGACCGGCTGCCCGGGCATCTACGAGGCTCGGCGGCGAAGTGGACCGACGGCGTCACGTGGGACGAGCCACCACCTCCCTGGCAGCTCAACGTGCCGCGGTGGCAGGCCGTGTTCGACGAGGCCCCCACCAGCGTGATGACCAGTCACACCCCCGACTACCGCGCCTGGCTCGGCGCCAGATGCCGCCGCCATTCCGCTTCCACTGCCGTCGGCGCGCCCACGGCGTAAATGAGGTGACGAGCGCGGGCGGGGACGGCACGATGGAGTGTCCCCCTCTTCGTGTTCCACGTCATCCGGAGTTCTCTCATGCCTGGCTTCCGCCATGATCTCGGCATGCTCAGGGATCGGCGGTTCGCCCTGTTGCTGGCGGCCCGGACGATCTCCGTGCTCGGCACCGCCTTCGCGCCGGTGGCCCTCGCCTTCGGCGTGCTCGGCCTCCCGGGCGCGGACGGCAGGACGCTGTCGGCCGTGCTCACCGCCGAGGCGTTGCCGATGGTGCTCTTCATGCTGGTGGGCGGGGTGATAGCCGACCGGCTGCCGCGCCACCGGGTCATGACGGCGGGGGAGTCGATCAACGCGCTGGCGTACTTCTGCCTGGCCGCGATGATGCTGACGGGGTGGACGCCGCTGCCCGCGCTGGTGATCGCGAGCGCGGTGAGCGGCGTCGCGACCGCGATCCTGTTCCCCGCCCTGACCGGCATCATCCCCGACGTCGTGCCCGCCGACCGCCTGCAGACCGCCAACGCCCTGCTGGGACTGGGACAGAACATCTCCCGGGTCGCCGGCCTGGTGCTGAGCGGCGCCGCCGTGGTCCTGCTCGGCGGAGGGTGGGCGCTGGCCGTCAGCGGGGCGATGTTCGCCACGGCCGGCGCGCTGATCACGCTGCTGCGTCTCACCCCCGCCGAGCGGACCTCGGCCGGCGGGCACTCGGTGCTGGCCGACCTGCGGGCCGGCTGGCGCGAGTTCGTCTCCCGGCAGTGGCTGTGGGTGGTCGTCGCCCAGTTCTCGATCCTGGTCATGGCGTTGCAGGCCGCCCACGGCGTGCTCGGGCCGCTGGTCGCCAAGGAGTCGCTCGGCGGGGCGCCCGCCTGGTCGGCGGTCCTGGCGGGCGAGGCCGTCGGCATGATCGTCGGGGTGGTCGTCACGCTGCGGCTGCGACCGAGGCGGCCCATCCTGCTCGGAACGCTCGTCACCCTGCCCACGGCTCTGCCGTACCTGCTGCTGGGCATGAGCGCGCCCCTGTGGACGGTCGTGGGCGGCGCGTTCGTGATGGGGGTGTGCTTCGACATCTTCGGCGTGCTGTGGCAGACCACCATGCAGCGCGAGATCCCGGCCGAGTCGCTGTCGCGGGTGAGCTCCTACGACGCGCTCGGGTCCCTGATGTTCGGGCCGCTCGGCCTGCTGCTGGCCGGGCCGGCGGCCATCGCGGTCGGGCCGCGACCGGCGCTGGTCGCCTGCGGGACGATCATCGTGCTGGTCACGCTGGCCGCGCTGCTGGCCCCCGGCGTACGCGGGCTGCGGGTCGCCGACGAGGAGCCCGCCGCCGTCGCGGCCGTGTCCTGAAACCGCGCATTCTGCGATAAGACCCGGTCTGTTCACCGGCACGCCGTTGGTCCATGGTGAGGAGGACGGGACGCCGCACACGGAGGTCAGCATGGAGGACTACGGCATCACCGGCTCACGGGTGGACCTCGAGGTCGTCGTCGACATGCCGCGGGAGCGGCTGTGGGACCTGATCACCGCCGTCCACCGGGTGAGCGAGTGGAGCCCCGAGTGCGAGCACACCGCCCTGCTCGACGGCGGCGAGGGACCGGTCACCGTGGGGACCCGCTTCGAGGGGCGCAACCGCCGCGAGGACCGGGTCTGGACGGTGAACTGCGTCGTGACCGAGGTCGAGAAGCCGCGTTCGTTCGCCTGGCTGGTGCTCGACCGCGCCGCCGACCCGGAGCGCCCGTCGTCGTCCTGGCGCTACGACCTCGAACCCGGCGACCATCCCGGCCAGACCCGGGTGCGGCACAGCTTCGTGCACGGCCCGGGGCACAGCGGCCTGCGCGAGATGATCCACAGCCACCCGGAGATCGCGCCGATCATCCTCGACGTACGTCTCGGAGAGCTGCGCACGCACATGACCGAGACGCTCGGCGCGATGACCGCCGCGTACGTCTGACGGTACGCCCGGGGCGGGGCCGGGAGCCCCGCTCCGGGCTCTGGGCCTACTTCGTCAGCCGGACCTCGGCGGTGATCCCCTCCGTGCGGATCTCGCAGGCGCCGAACGCGCTCTCGGCGGCCAGGCGGGCGAACAGGTCGCGGGAGTAGGCGCGGCGGCGCAGCATCAGCAGCGGCACCTTGGTCAGGACGGAGTTCAGCGGCGTCAGCCCCATTCCCCTGACCTCCTCGTCGATGTCGGCCCGGGACGCCTCCCTGCTCATGTCGTGCACCACTGCGGTGCCACCGGGACGCAGCACCCGGTGCATCTCGTCCAGCGCGCGGACGGGCCGCCCGAAGTTCTTGAACGCGGCCTGGCAGACGACCAGGTCGAACGAGCCCCCGGGGAAGGGGAGGTCGGCGGCGTCGCCCCGCCGCACGTCGACGCGCACCCCCGCCCGCCGGGCGTTGTCCGCGGTGATCTCCACGAACGTGCGGCTGAGGTCGAGCGCGGTCACGGCGAAGCCGAGCCGTGCCATCTCGACGGCCAGGTAACCGGGCCCGGGAGCCACCTCCAGGACGGCCGCCCCGGCGGGCAGCCCGGCGGTGACCCGTGCGGCGTACCGCCGTACGACGGCGATCTGGGGCGCCGAGGCACGCTGCCGCGCGTACCACCGGGCCATCGCGCCCTCCATGCCGGGCGCCTGGGTCTTCGTGATCTTTTCCATGGTTCTCCTCCGGTTCCGGATCGTGCGTGTCCGAACCGGCCCGCGGAGGGAGCCCGGTTATCCTTGCGGTTGCCACCTTCCGGCCGGATTCCGCCCGCGGTTTCGGTTCGGGGGTCACGGGCCCCGGCCGGGTGTTCCCGCACCTCGCCGGGGTCCGTCTTCTTCCGGGGTTCAGTCCGTCGTACGGCCCCTTTCCGCGAGTTCGGCCGCCTCCGGCGGCATCCGCCCGGACTCGTGCCAGGCCCGCCACAGCTCCAGGCCGGGGAACGACCCCGTGGTCAGCTCCTCCAGGAAGGAGCGGACCCAGGACGCCTCGGCCTCGCGGACGGCGAGTTCGTACTCCGCCTCCACGAGGAACAGCCGCGGCACCTCCCGGCGTGACGTGTCGAGCATCTCCCGCTGGGCCGCGATGTCCTTGTCCAGCACAGCCAGCCGCCGGCGCAGCAGGCCGGCCAGCTCGTCCGGCGGGAGCACGGCGCCCACCGACAGACCGGCCAGGAACCGCGACTGCTCCCGCTCCGGCGTCGCGATGAGGTCGCGCGCCCAGTCGGCCAGCTCCGCCCGTCCGGCGTCGGTGATGCGGTAGATCGTGCGCTCGGGGTGCGCCCCCTCCCGCACGGTCTCCTCCACGGCCAGGAACCCGTGTTTCTCCAGGTTGCGCACTACCGTGTAGAGCGAGCCCCACTTGACGCCCATGTCGCGGTCCTTGCCGCGGGCGCGGATCAGCGTGGCCATCTCGTACGGGTGCATCGGCCGCTCGACGACGGTGGCGAGCACGGCCAGGCCCAGCAGGTTGTTCACCTTCCGCCGTCCGGCCATTCCCCTCACCTCATCTTGATACTCGTTTGCGAGTATACGTCGACGAGTAGGGCCCGTGAACTCCCCGTGGCACGAGTGGCGAGACATGGCTGTCGGATCCCCGAGGATTAGGTGCGGCTCGATGCCATGGTGTCGTTGATGATCCCCCTTGCCACCCCACGCCAGGACTCGGACCTGATCGCCGAGTCCAGGGCGCGGCCCGAGGCGTTCGCGGCGCTGTTCGACCGCTACGCGTCGATGCTCTACCGCTACGTGTCCCGCCGCCTCGGTCCGGAGGTCGCCGAGGACCTGGTGGGCGAGACGTTCCTCGTCGCGTTCCGGCGCCGGGACCGCTACGACCTCACCCGCCCGGACGCCCGCCCCTGGCTGTTCGGCATCGTCAGCAGGCTCGTCTCCCGGCACCACCGCGACGAGGCCGCCCGCTATCGCGCGCTCACCCGCAGTCCTCTCGACGACGTCGCGGAGTCTCCCGCCGAACGGGTCGAGGACGGCGTGCGCGCGACGGCCGTCCGCCCGCTGCTCGCCTCCGCGCTCGCGCGCCTGCCGAAGGGCGACCGCGACGTCCTGCTGCTCATCGCGTGGGCGGACCTGTCGTACGACGAGGTGGCGCAGGCCCTCGGCATCCCCGTGGGCACGGTGCGCTCACGCCTGAACCGGGCCCGCCGCAAGGTGCGCGAGGCGCTCGGCCACACCAATCCGCTGCGGGACGAGGAGTGACCATGGACGACCTCACGACGCTCCGCGATCTCGGCCGGGGTCTCGAGCACGAGCCTCCCGCCGGACTCGTACGCCAGCGGGCCCGCCTGCTCGACGAGGCGGCGGGCGGGCGCGGGCGGCGCCCGGCGAGATGGCCGCGCGGCCTCCGGGCGGGCTGGATCGCCCTGGCGGCGGTCGCCGTGGTGACCGCCGCGCTGGTCGTGGTGCCGACCGTGCTGCTGCGCGGGAGCACCGGCGCGCACCTCCTGACGCCGGCCACGGGAGACCGTCCGTTCAAGCAGGGCGAGGCGCTGACCGTGCTGCTCCTCGGCACCGACCAGCCGCCCCCGCACGGCGCACGCGACCTCGGCGATCGCAGCGACCTCATGGTCCTGCTGCGGTTGTCCGCGGACCGGAAACGGGCGACGGCCGTCAGCCTGCCCCGCGACTCCCTGGTCCGGATTCCGCAGTGCCGGTCCGCCGACGGCCGGACCGTCGCCGCGCACCGCGACATGATCAATCAGGCGTACGCGATCGGTGGTCTGCCCTGCGCGTGGAAGACGGTGGAGACCACGACGGGCGTGCGCGTCGACCACGCCGTCGCCATCCGCTACGACGGCCTGGCGAAGCTGGTCGACGCGCTCGGCGGCGTCGCGGTCACCCTCCCCCGCGCGGTGGACGACCCCAAATCGAAGCTGAAACTGCCGGCCGGCCGTTCCATCGTGAACGGCGAGACCGCGGTGGCGTACGCGCGCCTGCGGTACGTGGGCGACGGCTCCGACATCGCCCGCATCAAGCGGAACATGGCTCTGATGCAGGCGATGCTGAAGAAGGCCTCCCGTCTCGACGAGCCCGCCGCCCTGGCCTCCTTCATCCGCGTGGCCGCCGCGTCGGTCACCACCGACGCGGGGCTGGACCTGGACGCCATGCTCACGCTGGGGGTGGACGTGCAGCGGGCCGGCACCCGGATCACGGCCCTGACCGTGCCGTGGCGGCCCGCGGCGCGGGATCCGAACCGGATCGAGTGGAAGCAGCCCGACGCCTCCCGCCTGTTCGCACGACTCGCCGACGACTGAAGCCGCGGCGCCGCCGGCGCTGGCGGCGCGGTCAGGCCCGCTGGACGGCCGGTTCCCACAGGTCGGCGGAGCGGGCCTCGGTGAGAGCGCCGATGCGGGCCAGCGCCTCGGCGGCGGGCATCGGCTCCAGCGCGCGCCCGCCGCGCAGGCGCAGCGCCACCTGGCCGCTCCCGGCCTCCTTCGCGCCGATCACCGCCTGGTACGGCGCCAGGCGGGCGGCCCGGACGCGGGCGCCCAGGCTGCCGTGCTCGGGGCCGGAGATCTCCGCCCGCAGGCCCAGCTCGGCGCAGCGCCGTACGAGCGCCTCGGCCGGAGACGCCTCGGCCTCGGTCACCGGCAGGACCACGACCTGGGTGGGGGCGAGCCAGGCGGGGAAGGCGCCGCCGTACACCTCGATGAGGTGTGCGACCGCCCGCTCCACGCTGCCGATGATGCTGCGGTGGACCATGACGGGCCGGTGCCTGCCGCCGTCCGGGCCGATGTAGCGCAGATCGAACCGCTCGGGCTGGTGGAAGTCGACCTGCACGGTGGACAGGGTGGCCTCGCGCCCGGCGCCGTCGGCGATCTGCACGTCGATCTTCGGGCCGTAGAACGCCGCCTCGCCCTCCACGGCCTCGTACGCCAGCCCGGACCGGTCGAGCACCTCGGTCAGCATGGCGGTCGCCCGCCGCCACATCCCGGGTGCGGCGATGTACTTCCCACCGGCCCCCGGCAGCGAGAGCCGGTAACGGACCGGGCGGATGCCGAGCACGGCGTACGCCTGCCGGATCATCTCCAGGGCCCCGGCCGCCTCGCCGGCGACCTGGTCGAGGGTGCAGAAGATGTGCGCGTCGTTGAGCTGGATCGCCCGCACCCGGGTGAGCCCGCCGAGCACGCCCGACAATTCGGAGCGGTACATGCCGCCCAGCTCGGCGACGCGCAGCGGCAGCTCCCGGTAGCTGTGCGCGCGGGAGCGGTAGATCAACGCGTGGTGGGGGCACAGGCTCGGCCGCAGCACGACCTGCTCGCCACCGAGGTCCATCGGCGGGAACATGTCGTCGCTGTAGTGGGACCAGTGCCCCGACATCTCGTACAGCTCCCGTTTGCCCAGCACGGGGGAGTACACGTGCCGGTAGCCCGCCCGCCGTTCGGCGTCGCGGATGTACTCCTCCAGGGTGTGCCGGATGACGGCGCCGTCGGGCAGCCAGTAGGGCAGCCCCGCGCCGATCAGCGGGTCGGTGTCGAACAGGCCGAGCTCGCGGCCCAGCTTGCGGTGGTCGTGCATCGCGGTCTCCTCGCGTGTCGTCCGCGGCGAGGCGAGTGACCGGACGACGAAGCCCCGAGGCACTCGCCCCGGGGCTTCGGTGAAGGTACGTGTCAGCGCGCCGGGACGGTCTCCGGCGTCGTCGTCAGGCAGGCGCGCTTCATGCCGCGAACGCTAGCACAACGGTCGATCGTTTCCGGACCAATTTCGTAGCCGGCGGTTCTATCTGCTGATGGCCGTGGTCCTGCTCGCCGTGGTCGTGCCCGGGATCCTGTGGAGGCCCTCCGACAGTGACGGGCCGGGTTTCCTCGCCGGCATGGCCGTCGGGGGTTGCGTCGCGATCGCCGCCCTGACGTCGCTGTGGTTCTGGATGGCCCGCCGCCGCCCCTGAGCGCCGTGCTCAGCCCGCCTGCCGAGCCGACCCGGCCGCATCAGCCGACCCGGTCGCGTCAGCCGCCCCGGCCGCGTCAGCCGCCCCGGCCCGCTCACCGCCGAACACCTCGGCGACGAGGCGCTGCGTCGCCTTCTGGAACGCCTCGCCCATGGACAGCGCGGCGTCGTCCACATAGTTCAGCGCTGCGGTCAGGGTCCTGCCGCCGTCGGGCGTGCTGTACATCAGCGCCGCATGGCCCGCCATGCCGCCGTTGTGCGTGATGAGGGTGCCACCGCCCGGCGCCTGCTGCACGAACACGCCCAGGCCGTAGCCGGCCTTGGAATCCGGCGTGCACATCTCGGCCAGCAACCCGGCCGGCAGCAGCCTTCCGCCGCACAACGCGGAGATGAACGTGTGCAGGTCGTGCGTGGTGGAGATCATGTCGCCGCCGCTGGAGATCCAGGACGGGTTGTGACGGGTGACGTCGACCGTCCGGGTCCGGCCGTCCTCCTCGTACCGGTAGTAGGCGTGGGCGTGCGGCTCGGGGATGTCCTGCTCGGAGGTCGGCTGGATGGTGCCCGACAGGCCGAGCGGTCCCAGGATCAGCCGCTCCATCTCCTCGGCGACCGGGCGGCCGGTGACCTTCTCGATCAGCAGCCGGGCCAGCACGTAGTTGGTGTTGGAGTAGCTCCAGTCGGTGCCCGGCTCGAACCTCGCCGGCTTGGACAGCGCCACCCGGACCAGTTCCTCCGGCCGGTAGGTCGTGAACCGGTTGTCCACCCACTCCTTGCCCGCGGGGGTGGCGGGGATCCCCGGCACGAACGTGCCGTCCTCGAAGTACTCGCCGGTGAAGTTGAACACCCCGCTGGTGTGCTGCAACAACATCCGCACGGTGATCCGCCGGTCCAGCCCGAACTCGGGCAGGTAGTCGTCCGCCGGGCTGTCCAGCTCGATCTTGCCCTCGGCCACCAGCCGCAACACCAGGGTGGCGACGAACGTCTTGGTGTTGCTGCCGATCCGTACGTGTCCGTTCGCCGGCGGCTCGGCGGCCTCGCCCAGCTCGCGCGCCCCGGCGCCGCCGGTCCACTCGCCCCGCTCGTCGTGCACGCGCAGCGACACCCCGACGAAGCCCGAGTCGACCATCTCCTCAATGATCTTCTGCAGTTCCGGGCGATCCTGGCCGGTGAGAGTGTTGGACATGGTGAGGCTCCTCAAGGTCTGCGATGGCTCCGCTTTGACGGACGGATGGAGACTGCGGGTCAGAGGCTGCGGGCGACGATGTCGCCGTAGGCGGTGGTCGCGTGGATGTCGAGCTGGGCGTCCGCGCCTCGCGTGTTGCTGAGCGCGTTGCGGATCCGGCCGTGGGAGGTGCCGGCGTCCAGCGTGGCCGAGACTCCGGCGGCGGCGCCGACCGACACCTCGCCGGCCTCGGTACGGAGCACAACCGTGCCTCGCACGGCCTCGGCGATGCGGATGTCGCCCTTGCCGGTGCTGATCTCCGCGGGGCCGTCGAGCCGGCCGACCGAGATGTCAC
Source organism: Microbispora sp. NPDC049633 (assembly GCF_040675265.1). NCBI lineage: Bacteria > Bacillati > Actinomycetota > Actinomycetes > Streptosporangiales > Streptosporangiaceae > Microbispora > Microbispora sp. NPDC049633. The sequence continues at coordinate 4,907 of NZ_JBFAOO010000094.1, read as the reverse complement.
CGGCGGCGGCGGTGAGGCGGGCGCTCGCGGCCTCGTCGAGCGTGATCGCGCCGTACGCGCCCTCTACGGCGACGTCTCCGAGCCGTCCGACCGCCCGGAATTCGGCGGCGGCCACCTTCGCCTCGACCCGGGAACCGGCGGGCAGCCGGACCGTCACCTCGATGGATCCGGAGGGTCCGAGGATCTGGCTCTTCCCCTCCGGGGCCTCGATCCGCAGGACACCGTCGCCGTATTCGACCTCGACCTGCTCCGCCGCCTTCACGTCGCGGCCCTTCGCGGCGTTGGCGGGCAGGACCTCGACCACGGTGTCGGCCCGATCGGCCGCGATGAACTGGACCCGCCCGGCGGGGACGTCGAGGACGACGGAGATGGGGGTGGGGGTGTCGAACTTCTGCATCGCGCTCTCCGGTGACTCGTTGTTTCGAACACTGGAAACGCTACGTTGCATTTTCTGATCTCACAATGACGCTGTTGCGTTCGATCAATATTTAAGCAGTTCAAAGGGTATAAATCGTTGCGATGGATCGAGATTCAATGCAACATCTTCCCCTCTGTTCGTTGCAACGAATTGAGAGTGAACGCTATGCTGCGGAGGCCACGGAGCATGAAGGAGACCGCGATGCCGGGAGGCAGGCTCACCCAGCAGGACCGCCAGCAGATCGCCCTGGGACTGGCCGAGGGCCTCGCCTACGCGGAGATCGCCAGACGCCTCGACCGCCCCACTTCGACGATCACGCGTGAGGTCATGCGCAACGGCGGCCCCACCGCCTACCGCGCCGACCTGGCCCACCGCGCCACCGAACGCCGCGCCCACCGTCGGAGGAAGGCCGCGCCCCGGAACCCCGGCACACCTCCGCAGCCCCACGGACGCGATGCCGAGGCGGTGCGCGAGTACGAGGAGGTGTTCGCCACCGTCTTCATGCAATCGGGCCTGCCCAAGATGACGGCACGAGTGCTGGCCGGCCTCTACACCACCGACGCCGGCAGCCTCACCGCCTCCGAGCTCGCCGGACGCCTGCAGGTCAGCCCGGCGTCCGTCTCCAAAGCGACCACGTTCCTGGAGAGTCAGGGCCTCATCCGCCGGGAACGCGACGAACGCCGCCGCGAGCGCTACCTCGTCGACGACGACGTCCTGTACCAGTCGATGATGGCCAGCGCCCGCGCGACCGCCCACCTCGGCGAGGTCGCACGACAGGGCGTCGGCATCCTGGGCGCCGGAACCCCCGCCGCCGCCCGCCTGGAGAACATCGCTCGCTTCGTCGCCTTCGTCTCCGAGAGCATCGTCCGTGCCGCGGACCAGGCCCGCGAGATCCTCCACACGAAAGTCGAGACGACATCGGACAGCTGAGCGTGCTCGGGTCCCGACGGCCTCGCCACCACCGCCGGGACGCCTGCCGCGAGACGTCACGCGCGGCTCAGGGGGGACTCATCGCACGGACCCGAGCGGCGAGCCCACTAGCCTGAGCGGCGATGGACCGTATGACGACGGCGCGGGGAGATTTCGACCTCGCCCGCTTTCCCGAGGACCCCCGCGACCCGCTCCGCGCGTGGGACGCGGCCGACGAGTACCTGCTGCGGCACCTCGACGAACGCGAGGGCGGGCCGGTGGACCTGTCGGGGACCGTGGTCGTGCTGGGCGACCGGTGGGGCGCCCTCGTCACCGCGCTCGCCGCGCGCCGCCCCGTCCACCGGCCGGTCCAGATCAGCGACTCCTTCCTCGGTCAGCAGGCCACCCGCGCGAACCTGGAGCGCAACGGCCTGGACGCGAGCGCCGTACGGATGCGCACGACCAGGGACGCGCCGCCGGAGCGGATCGACGTGCTGCTGGTGCGGGTGCCCAAGAGCCTCGCCCTCCTGGAGGACCAGCTGCACCGCCTCGCCCCGCACGTGCACGAGGGCACCGTGGTCGTCGGCACGGGCATGGTCACCGAGATCCACACCTCGACGCTGAAGCTGTTCGAACGCGTCCTCGGGCCGACCCGGACCTCGCTGGCCGCGAAGAAGGCGCGGCTGATCTTCTGCTCGCCCGGCCCCGGGCCGTCCCGAGGCGTGAGCCCGTGGCCGCGGAGCTACCCGCTGCCCGCCGACGTCGGGGTCGTCTCCGGCCTGACCGTCGTCAACCACGCCGGCGTCTTCTCCGCCGAGCGCCTTGACGCCGGCACCCGGCTCCTGCTCCGCAACCTGCCCGCGCGTACGGGACCCGAGCACGTGGTCGACCTCGGCTGCGGCAACGGGGTCGTCGGGCTCGCCGCCGCGCTGTCCAACGGCGAGGCCGAGGTGACGTTCATCGACGAGTCCCACCAGGCGCTGGCCTCGGCGGAGGCCACCTTCCGGGCGAACGCCCCGGCGGGCGCCGCCGCCCGGTTCGTGGCGGCCGACGGCCTGTCGGGCTTCCCTCCGGGCACGGCCGACCTGGTCCTGAACAACCCGCCGTTCCACTCCCACCGGGGCAGGACCGACGCGACCGCCTGGCGGATGTTCAACGGCTCGCGTGCGGCGCTGCGCCGGGGCGGCGAGCTGTGGGTGGTGGGCAACCGCCACCTCGGCTACCACGTCAAGCTGCGCCGGCTCTTCGGCGGCTGCGAGGTCGTCGCGAGCGACCCGAAGTTCGTCGTGCTGCGGGCCGTCAAACGGTGATCAGAACAGGGTGAGCGGCTCGTCCGGCGCCGGCCCCCGCGTAACAGGCTCGGGCAGCGGCTCCACGCCGGGCACCTCGGCGCGCACGTCGTCGTGGAACCGGCGGGCGAGCGTCAGCGCGTCGGCGTTGTCGGGCGTGTGGACGAACACCGTCGGCGAGCGGCCCTCGCGCAGCCACCCGGCCACCGCGTCCACCCAGTGCCGCCAGCCCTCGGCCGTACGCTCCGGGTCGTCGCGGCCGATGTAGCGGACGATCGGGCGGTCGGTGAGCGCCGCCGTACGCAGCGGCACGCGCGGCTTCTTCGACCAGGCGTCCCGTTCGGCGTCGCTGGTCGGCGGGCTGCGGAACAGGACGGTCGTGTCGAAGGGGACCCACTCCGCGCCGGCCGCCGACAGCACCCGCTCCAGGAGACGCGCGGCCCGGGGGTCGTCGAAGAACGCGCGGTGACGGACCTCCACGGCGTACCGGTACGCGCGGGGAAGGCGGCCGAGGAAGGCCGCCAGCGCGCCGGTGTCCGCCGGGCCGAACGAGCCCGGAAGCTGGATCCACAGCGCGTGGGCGCGCGGGCCCAGGGGCTCGATCGCGTCGAGAAAGGCGTGCAGGTCCTCGTCGGCCCCCGTGAGGCGGCGCTCGTGGGTGATCGGCTTGGGCAGCTTGACCACGAAGCGGAAGCCGGGATCGGTCTGCCCCGCCCACGACTCGACCGTGCCCCGCGAGGGCGTCGCGTAGAACGTCGTGTTGCCCTCGACCGCGTTGCACCAGGTCGCGTAGGCCCGCAGCCGCTCGCCGGGAGGAAGCGGATGCGGCAGCAGACGCCCCCGCCACGGCGCGTGCGTCCACATCGCGCATCCCACATGAAGCCGCATGGCCCAGACGCTATCCAAGCCGGGCGACGGCTTCCGTGCGCAGGTCCTGCGGCCCCGTGTCCGCGGACGACTCGCCGAGCCACACGTCGGACCGATGCGTGGGCCGCCAAGGGGTCTGGAGCACCACCCGCGGCCGGAAGATGTGGTAGACGATGACACGGCAGCCCGAGGCCGACCAGCCCGAGCCGGCGCCACCCGGCCGCTTCCTACGCAGAATGGTGACCGGCGTGCACCCACACTATCTGCTCGACCTACTCCGTTCCCGGCGGCTCCTCGCGATCGTCCGCGGCGACGACCCGGCGGCGGCGCTGCGCAGCGTCGACGTCCTCGCCGAGGAGGGCGTGACGCTGATGGAGGTCTCGCTCAGCGGCGCCGGCGCGCTGCCGGTCATCCGAGAGGCCGCTTCCTTCCTGGGCGAAGGAGTGCACCTCGGCGCCGGGACCGTGCTGACCGCGCGGGACGCCGTCGCGGCCCGGGACGCGGGCGCGACGTTCGTCGTCACGCCCGGCCTGGGCGAAGGAGTGGACGAGGCGCTGCGCCTCGGACTGCCCGTGCTCGCCGGGGCGCTGACCCCCACCGAGGTCATCGCCGCGACCGCGCGGGGCGCCGCCGCCGTCAAGCTCTTCCCCGCCTCGGCGGGAGGGGCTCGCTATCTGCGCGCGCTGCGCGACCCGTTCCCCGCCGTGCCGTTCGTTCCGGTCGGCGGTGTCGGGCTCGACAGCGTGCGCGACTATCTGGAGGCCGGGGCCGTCGCGGTCGGCCTCGGCTCGCCGCTGCTCGGCGACGCCCCACGGGGTGGCGGCCTGGACGACCTGCGCCGCCGCGTGCGGAAGGCGCTCGACCTGGTGGGCGCGCCATGAGGGCGGACGTCCTGACGATCGGCGAGGCGATGGTCACGGTCCGCTGCGCCGGGCCGCTGCGCCTCGGCGGCGACTCGCGGGTGTCCGTGGCCGGCGCCGAGGCCAACGTCGCCATCGCCCTTTCCCGGCTCGGGCACACCGCCCGCTGGACCGGCGCCCTCGGTCGCGACGAGCCGGGCGAGCTCGTCCTGCGCACACTGCGGGCCGAGGGCGTCCTGACCGACCACGTCGTGCGGCGGGCCGACGCCCCGACAGGCCTGCTGCTCCGGGACGTGGCCGCCGGGGGCCGGGCCCGCGTGCACTACTACCGCAGGGACTCCGCCGCCTCGACGCTGTCGTGGGACGAAGTCCGCCCCGCCGTCGAGGCGGGTCAGGCGGGCCTGCACCTCACCGGCATCACGCCGGCGCTCGGGCCCGCACCGCTGGAGACGGTCGCCGCCGCCGCCCGGCAGGCGCACCGATCCGGCGCCTGGGTGAGCCTCGACGTCAACCACCGATCCCTGCTCTGGTCCCGGGGGGCGGCCGCCCGGGCGCTGCGCCCGC
>NZ_JBFAOO010000093.1:0-29514 GCF_040675265.1 Microbispora sp. NPDC049633 | reverse complement strand
GGCGCCGCTGCGGGCGGGCGAGCGGTTCGTGACGCTGACGCTCCCGCAGCCCTACCGGCCCTCGGCGCCCGCGGGCGGCACCGACGAGTACCGCTGCTTCCTGGTCGATCCCGGGCTCACGGAGTCCGCGTTCCTGACCGGCAGCCGGTTCCTGCCGCAGAACACCGACATCGTGCACCACGCGATCGTCTTCCGGGTCGGGCCCAAGGAGGCGGAGACGGCGCGCAGGGCGGACGCCGCGACGCCGGGCGAGGGCTGGACCTGCTTCGGCGACGCCGGGATCGAGAACGGCGCGTGGGTCGGCTCCTGGGCTCCCGGGGTCGACGAGACGCTGCTGCGGCAGAAGGTCGGCTACCCCCTCCCCGCGGGCAGCCAGATGGTGCTGCAGATCCACTACAACCTGCTGGGCGGCGCCGACGGCGCGGACAGGTCCGGCATCCGGCTCCGGCTCGCCGACGGCGCGAGCGGCCTGGCCCCTCTGGAGACGGGACTGATCGCGGGGCCGGTCGAACTGCCCTGCACGGCCGAGGAGTCGGGGCCGTTGTGCGATCGTGAGGCGGCCGTCGAGAACGTGGCCCACCGGTTCGGCGAGCAGGCGCGCCGGATGGTCGACGGCCTGACCCGGATGTGCGGGCAGGGCGAACCCCCGCGGCCCGGCCCGACACAGCACTGCGACATGCCCGTGAGGAAGGACACGACGCTTTACGCCACCGCCGGGCACATGCACCTGCTCGGCCGCTCCATCAAGGTCGCCCTCAACCCGGGCAAACCGGACGAGAAGACCCTCCTCGACATCCCCGCGTACAACTTCGACGACCAGGCGATCCGCCCGCTGGCCCGGCCGCTGGAGATCAAGGCGGGCGACACGCTCCGGGTGACCTGCACCCACGACGCGGGGCTGCGCGCCATGCTGCCCGCGCTGCGCGGGCAGGCGCCCCGGTACGTGGTCTGGGGCGAGGGCACCAGCGACGAGATGTGCCTGGGGCTGCTGGTGTGGTCGCCGAAGGCGTGAACGAGGCATAACGTGTGATCGTGGATCTTCGGGAGCTGAGACGCGCCAGGTTCGCGGTGTCGGCCGTCTTCGCCCTGCACGGGGCGGTGACCGGCGGCTTCGCCTCCCGCATCCCCTGGATCCAGGATCACGTCGGGGCCGGGCCCGGCGCCCTCGGTCTCGCCCTGCTCGCGCCCGCGGCCGGCTCCGTCCTCGCGATGCCGACCGCGGGCCGCGTCACGCACCGCTTCGGCGGGCGGGCCGTCACCCGCGTGTCGATCGCCCTGTGGTGCCTGGTCCTCGTCCTGCCCCCGCTGGCCCCGAATCTCCCCCTGCTGTGCGCGGCGCTCCTGCTGTACGGCGCGGTGGCCGGCATGGCCGACGTCGCGATGAACGCCCAGGGGGTGGAGGTCGAGCAGCGGCTCGGCCGGTCGATCATGTCCGGCTTGCACGGGATGTGGAGCGTCGGCACGCTGGCGGGCGGCGCGGTGGGCACGCTGGCCGCGAGCGCGGACGTCGACGCCCGCCTCCATCTCGCCGGGGCGGCGGTCGTGCTGTTCCTCGTGGCCCTGGCCGTGGAGCCGCCGCTGCTCGACGTGCGGGCGGCCGAGGACGAGCCCGCCCCGCCCCACTTCGTGCTGCCACCGCGCGGCGTGCTGCTCATCGGGCTGGTGGGCTTCTGCTCGGTGTTCGGCGAGGCCGCCGCCCAGGACTGGTGCGCGGTCTATCTCCGCCAGGTCGCCGGCGCGTCCCAGGCGGTGGGCGCCGCGGCGTACACGGCCTTCGCCTGCATGATGGCGGCGGGACGGTTGTGCGGTGACGCGGTGGTGCGGCGGCTGGGGCCGGTGGCGACCGTGCGCGGCGGCGCGGCGCTGGCGACGCTCGGCGGGCTGCTCGTCGTCGTCTCCCGCACCCCGGCGCCCGCGACCGCCGGGTTCATGCTGATCGGTGTGGGGATCGCGGTGGTCATCCCGCTGGTGTTCGCGGCGGCCGGCAACGCCACGGCCTCACCGAGCGAGGGCGTCGCGGGAGCGGCCACGGTCAGCTACGCGTCGGGCTTCGTCGCGCCGAGCGCCATCGGCGGGATCGCCTCGCTGACCGGCCTGCCCGCCTCGTTCGCGCTGGTCACCGCCCTGCTGCTGGCGGTCCTGCTGGGCGCGGGCAGGCTCGCGCCCTCGGCCGGGCAGGCGCGCCGGGACCTCCGGCCGGCCCCGCGCGGGCAGTAGCGCCGTGCCGGCGGCAGGCGCGGCCGACCGCCCCGGGTCCGTCGCGGGGGCGGTGGAGCGTGGTCGCCGGGACAGCCGGCGGCCCAGGACCTGGGCCGGGCGTTCGACGAACCGGTGGGTCAACGCGGAGCAGGCGAGCACCACCGCCAGCAGCAGGACGGCCATGGCCAGGCGTTCGGCGAGGGCGAACCGGCCCGGGTCCATGGTCAGGCGCCGGAGCACCTGCACGGCGAGCGGATGCAACAGGTAGACGGAGTAGCTGATCAGGCCGAGCCACACGAGGGCGCCGGGCATCTGCCGGCGCCGCAGGAGACGGGCGGCCAGGAAGGTCGCCCACGCCGCGGCGACCGCGGTGGACCAGCCCCGGGTGAACGCCAGCGCCTGGTCGCCGGGCATGCCCCAGCCGGGGCCGAAGGCCCATGCGGCGCCCACGGACGCGACCGGCACGCACGCCAGCGCCCACCCGCTCGTCCTCCAGCGCAGTTGTCCCCGGTCGAGCCGGTAGAGCACGGTGCCGGCGAACATCGTGGCGACGATGGCCAGACTCTGCCAGGCCCCGATCCGGCTGTTGGCGCCGAGCAGCACGAGAGCCAGCACGGCCGCGGCCGCGGTGCCGCACACACGCCACCGCCCGCGGGACGCCAGCGACGCGGCCGCCGCGAGCAGCACGACCGCCGTGATCACCACGACCTGGGCGGTGCCGGCGCCGCGCGACAGCGCGCCCGCCGGAAGCAGGCCGCCCACGGTGACGGCCGCCACGGCGCAGGCGAGCATGCCGGCCGTGCCCGCACGATGCGCACCGGCCGTGCCCGCACGATGCACACCGGCCGTGCCCGCACGATGAACACCGGCCACGAACATCGCCGTCACGAGCAGGTAGAAGACCATCTCGTACGACAGCGTCCAGAACACGTTGACGACGCCGGGCACCTGGACAAGGTCCTGCAGCATCGTCAGATGCGCCAGGACCGCGGTGCCCGGGTCGTCCGCCAGCTGACGCGGCAACGGGGAGTACACGCCCTGGACGCCGAACACCGTCCCGGCCGCGGCCGCGACGAACCACAGGGGATACAGGCGGAAGACCCGGTTGATCCAGAACCCGCCGACGCTGCCGCGCCGTTCCAGCGAGACCGGCACCACGTATCCGCTGACGAGGAAGAACACCAGCACGCCGTACTGGCCGAAGTTGAACCACGGGCTGACGCCCGCGCGCACCTCGGGGAACAACGCGTCCAGGCAGTGCTCGAACACCACGACGAGCGCGGCCATGCCGCGCAGGGCGTCCAGCCATCCCTGCCGCGGTCCCGGGGCCGGCGGCCGCGGCCGTGCGGGCGCGGCCTCCTGCCTGACCTCGCTCCGGCGTGTTTCCACAACATCGACGGACATCCGGTCAGGCTAGTGTGTCAGCCTTGGAGAATCGTGAGTGCCGGCTCGTTCAGCGCGGTGGGAGCGCTCATCGGGACGGCGGGCCGCCCCCCGATGAGCACTCCCGGCGGTGCCGCTACGTCAGGTCCGCGCAGGCGCGCGCGTCGGCGTCCTTGGCCGCGCCCGGCACCCACCGGACGTTCGCGAACGACGCGGAGAACGCGCCGTCCGTGTACACGAGGAACGGCGTGTTGACGTTCTCGAAGTCCAGGTTGGGCGCGAAGCAGGACACCGGGATCTTGACGGTCGCCTTCGCGCCCACGGGCAGCCGCTGGAACAGCGACGTCGCCACGACCTCGGCGAAGCACGGGTAGACGCAGTGCGCGCTGACGACCGTGCGGGCCGCGGGCGGCTGGTGGACGATCGTGTCGAAGACCAGCGCGGCGTCGGCGTTCAGGTAGCCGCGCAGGTCGCCGCCTCCCGCCGGGTCCTGCATGTACAACTGCGCCGCCCCGGCGCCGTTCCAGGTCGCCTTCAGCCCGTCGCCCTGGACGTTCACGTCCGACGGGACGACGGCGATCTCCGTGTGCGCCGCCTCGCCGTCCACGCCGATCTCCGTGCCGCTCCAGTTTTCGGCCGAGCCGATGAAGCTCTTGTACGGCGCGACGTCCTGCCGGTCGAAGATCTCCAGGTCCTCGGTCGCGGTGCCGCCGCCGCCCGTGCCGCCGCAGCCGAACTCGGGTGAGGTCTCGTCGAGCGTGCCGACCGACCCGGTTTGCCCGTAGCGCAGGCCGTACCCGGCGGGGAAGAGCGGGTCGTAACCCTCCTGCCCGGGGTTCAGCGGCGTCTGGCAGGCGCTCCTCGGCCACGAGTACGACAACGTGCCGGTGTAGCCGTGGCCGCTGTCGCGGCTCCTGACCAGCAGGTCGGCCACGCCGCCGCCCTCGGTGCCGGGCAGCCAGGCGACCACGAACGCGTCGGACCGGTTGAGCTCCTTGTTGACGTGCAGCGGGCGGCCGGTGACGTAGACGGTGACGACCGGCGTGCCCTTGCCGGAGACCTTGTCGAGCACCGCGAGGTCGCCGGGGTAGAGCTTGGCGGCCTCCAGCGAGCGCCGCCCGAGGTCGCCCACGCCCTCGGCGTACGGCGTCTCGCCGATGACCGCGACCACCGCGTCGTACGCCTTCGGGTCGACGCCGTCGGCGGTCTCGCTGAAGGTCACGTTCGCCGCGCCGAGGGTCTCCCGCAGCCCGCCGAGGATGGTCGTGCCGTTCGGGAAGTCGGCGTTGGTGTTGCCGGTGCCCTGCCAGGTGAGGCTCCAGCCGCCGGTCTGGTTCGGCATGCTGTCGGCGCTCTTGCCCACCACAAGGACCTTGGACCGGGGGGAGAGCGGGAGGACCTTGCGGTTGTTCTTCAGCAGGACCTGCGACTCCCGAACGGCCTTCCTCGCCAGCGCCCGCGCCTGGAGGGCCTTCTGCGCGCCCGCGCCGGGGCGCGCGGAGGGCTTGGGCGCCTCGAACAGGCCCGCGCGCAGCTTCACCCGGAGGATGCGGGTCACGGCGTCGTCGATGCGGGACATGGGGATCTCCCCCGCCTCGACCTGCGCGATCGTGGTGGAGATGAACGCCTTCCAGTCGTTGGGCACCATGACGACGTCGAGGCCGGCGTTGATCGCCCGGGCGCAGTTCGAGTTGGTGCAGCCGGCGACCTGGCCGATGCCGTTCCAGTCGGAGACGACGACGCCGTCGAAGCCCATCTTCTGCTTGAGCACCTCGGTGAGCAGCTTCCTGCTGCCGTGCGCCTTGCCCTCGGTGATGCCGAGGTCCTCGTTGGTCCAGCTGTTGAAGGACGCCATGACGGTCTGCGCGCCGGCGGCGAGCGCGCCGTAGTAGCCCTGGCCGTGAATGTTGATCATTTCGGCCTCGGACGAGGGGTTGACCCCCTGGTCCTGCCCCTTGAGCGTGCCGCCGTCGCCGATGAAGTGCTTGGCCGTGGCGATGACGCCCCGGCGGCCCGGTCCCCGGGAGTCGCCGTCCTGCAGGCCGCGTACGACCTCGTAGCCGTACGCGCGGGTGATGCGCGGGTCCTCGGAGAAGCCCTCGTACGTGCGGCCCCAGCGGTCGTCCCTGACGACGGCGAGGGTCGGCGCGAAGGCCCAGTCCTGCCCGGTCGCGCGGACCTGCGCGGCGGTGGCGGCGCCGATGTCGCGCAGCAGGCAGGGGTCGTGCGCGGCGCCGAGGCCGATGTTGTGCGGGAAGAGCGTCGCGCCGTAGACGTTGTTGTTGCCGTGCACGGCGTCGATGCCCCAGATCACCGGGATCTTGGTGCGGGTGTTCACCGACGCCTGCCAGTAGGCGTCGGCGAGGGCCAGCCAGTCCTGCGGGGAGGCGTGCTTGTCCCGGCCCGGCCATGATCCGCCGCCGTTGAGCACCGAGCCGATGCCGTACCGGCCGACCTCCTCGGGGGTGATCGCGGCGATCTCCGGCTGGGTCATCTGGCCCACTTTCTCGGCCAGGGTCATCCCCGCGACGATCTTCGCGATGCGCTTCTCGTCGGCCGGGTTCCGCTTGATCTCGCTCCTGACGGCCGGCCAGTCGGGCAGCGTGGGCAGGCGCTTGTCGATCCGGGCGCAGCCGTGGTCCATGTCCGGCGTGCCGACCACCGGCCGGGCCGGGGGCTTGCCCGGTGACTTTCCGGGCGGCTTCCCCAACGGCTCGCCGGGGGTCGCCGCAGCCATCGCGCCCGGCAGCAGCGCGAGGCCGGCCAGGGCCGCGAGGACGCGCCGGGGCGATCGGGTGATGACTCTGCGCATGAACGTCCGTTCTCGATGGGCCACGAGGACCGGTTCGGGTGGTACGGGCGTGTTGCGCAGATCGTCACCCCGTAAGGCCCATCGGTCAAGAGAGCGCTCTCCAATCTCGGTGGGTCTTATGAAGTGACTTCAGGCTCACCAGCTGCGGTTCCGGCGCGGGGCAGGACACGCTCGATGGCCTCGCGGGACCCGGCGACCCGCAGGCCCTGCTCCTCGGCCTCGGCGAGGGCGAGGCTGCCGCTGAGGAGGGCGAGGATACGCGGCGGCGAGCCGGTGACGGTGGCGTCGGCGTCCGGGTCGGCGCCCAGGCGAAGCGAGACCCGCCCGGCGTCGGCGTCGATCACCACGGTCTGGTCCCCGGCGTGGATCTGGATCGAGGACGCGGGCCGATCGGGCTCGTGGTCGGCCAGGAACATCCGGACAGGCAGGCGCAGCCACTGGCCGCGGAAGGCGTCCTCGGCCCGGTGGTCGCGCATCAGGGGTACGCCCCAGCGACCGAGCGCGTCGATCACCGGCGCCAGTTCGGCACCGCGATCGGTGAGCCGGAACAGGGTTGTGGCGATCGGCGGCGGGGCGTCCTCGCGTTCCACGAGGCCGGCGGCCTCCAGCTCGCGCAGGCGATCCGCGAGCAGGTTGGTGGCGATTCCCGGCAGCCCGGAGCGCAGGTCGGTGTAGCGGGACGGACCGCGGGACAGGAGCTCACGCACGATCAACAGCGTCCATCGATCGCCGACGACGTCGAGTGCTTTGGCCACGGAGCAGTACTGACCATAGGAGCGCATGGCCACAGCCTATCAGGCGACTTGAAACAATCACGCTTGTGCTTGACTTTCTTGTCTTCGCACTTTAGAAACACGTCATGACTAATATCGGCAGGCGGGCGGTCGCCGCCGACGCAAGCGCGTCTCCCGGCCCGCCCCCCTTCACTCCACCTCCCTTCACCCCGCCACAGGGCTCCGGTCACCCGCGTGCCGTGTTCGCCGTGCTGGCGCTGGCCGTGTTCGTCTCCACGCTCGACGTGTTCATCGTCAACATCGCCGTCCCGGCGATCCAGGCCGACTTCACGGACTCCACCGTGGCCGGGGTGTCCTGGGTCCTGAACGCCTATGCGATCGTCTTCGCCGCTCTGCTCGTGCCCGCGGGCAAGCTCGGCGACGTCGTCGGCCGGCGACGGGTCTTCACCGCCGGGCTGTTCGCGTTCGGCCTGGGTTCGGCCCTGTGCGCGGCCTCGCCGTCCCTCGGGTTCCTCGTCGCCGCCCGCGTCCTGCAGGGGGCCGGAGCCGCCGCGATCACCCCGACCTCGCTGGGCCTTCTGCTGCCCTCCATCCCCCCGCGGAGCCGGGCGGCCGCGATCGGCGTCTGGTCCGCCCTGGGCGCGGTCGGCGCCGCCTCGGGCCCGTCGCTGGGCGGGCTTCTCACCCAGTTCAGCTGGCACTGGATCTTCATCGTCAACGTTCCCCTCACCGCGATCGTGCTCGTCGGCGCGTACCGCGTGCTGCCCGAGATCCGCGACCCCGCCCGCCCGCCGCTGCCCGACGGTCTCGGCACCCTCGTCCTGATCGCCGCCGTCTCCCTCGCCACGCTCGGCCTCGTACAGGGGCACGCGTGGAACTGGGACGGACGAGTGATCGGCAGTTTCGCCGCCGCCGGCGTGCTCACGGCCGTGTTCGCCGCGCGCTCCCGGCGACACCGCGCCCCCGTCCTGGAGCTGAGCATCGTGCGCGTCCCCGCGTTCGCGCTGTCCGCTCTGTCGGCGGCCCTGTTCTCGGCCGCGTTCTCGGCGATGCTGCTCGCCAACGTCCTCTTCCTCACCGGCACCTGGCACTACTCGATCCTGCGTGCCGGGCTGGCGCTGACCCCGGGCCCCGTCGCGGCCGCGGTGTGCGCGCCGTTCGCCGGCAGGCTCGCGCAGCGCGTCGGCCCCGGGCTCGTCGGCGGTGCGGGCGCCCTGCTGTTCGGGATCGGATCGGTGATGTGGGTCGCGTTCATCGGCGCGGAGCCCGCCTACTGGTCGCTGTTCTTCCCCGCCATGCTCGTCGGCGGCGGCGGAGTGGGCCTCGCCCTGCCCGCGTTCACGATCGCGGCGACCTCCACCCTGGCGCCGCAGGCGCTCGCCACCGGAATCGGCGCGCAGACCATGTTCCGCCAGATCGGTTCGGCCCTCGGCGTCGCCGCCTTCGTCGCCGTCTTCGGCACCCCGAGCGCGGCCACCGTGATCGGCGCCCACGACGACGTCCGCTGGTTCATGATCGCTTCGGCGGCCGGCGCCGCCCTCGCCCTCGCGCTCATCCGGCGGCCCGGCGGCGCCGACCGGCACCCGGCGCGCTGACAGCGCGATCAGATCGGAGAAAAGACATGAACGACGAGATCGCGGCGCTCTCCCGGGTCGCCACGTGGCCGCACGCCGACCGGCGCACCAGGATCGTGCTGGCCAATCAGTTCACGGCCGCCGGGCTCGACGCGGAAGGGTTCGAGTTCTTCGCGGACCTGTCGTCCCGGACGCCGGGCGACGGACTCCTGCTGGCGCTCGCCGGCGCCTTCCAGTCCCGATTGGACGGCCAGGCCGAGGCGGCGATCGCCAAGCTCGACGCCGCCACCGCGCTGGACCTCGGGCTCCCCCACTACTACCGCGGGATCTCCCTGGCCGGCCTGCCCGGGTGCGCGGGCCGCGCCGAGACCGTGGTCGCGGATCTGGAGTTCGTCCTCATGGTCAAGGACCAGTTCCCGCCGGGCTTCATGCGACCCGTCCACGCGGCGCTGTCACGCGCGTACGACCTTCTCGGACGCACCGGGGACGCGGCGCGGGCACGCGGCCGGGCCGGTCACCTGATCACCGACTACTGGGCGAATCCCGAGGACGGGTTCCGCTTCGTCCCCCCTCGCCTGGTCGAACACGCGCCAGGCGTGTACGTGGCGCAGGGCTACGACTTCGCCGACGTCGGTTTCGTCGTCACCGGCACCGGGGTGGTCGCCGTGGACGCCGCCAGTACGCCCGGGCACGCGGCCGCGGCGCTCCGCGCACTCCGCGAGATCACCGAGCTGCCCGTCACCCACGTGATCCTCACGCATGCCCATCTGGACCATGCCGGCGGCCTCGACGCCCTCACCGCCGACGGCGCCATGGTGATCGCCCAGGCGAACTTCCCCCACGAGCTCGCGCTCCAGAACTCCGGCCCACCACCGCTGGGCTACTACCTTCCGCGCGGTCACGGCCGTCAGACCCACGTCGCCCCAGACCGGCTGGTGGACGCCGTGGAGAAGCTGACCGTCGGCGGCGTGGACTTCACGCTCGTCCCGATCGCGGGAGGAGAGACCGAGGACGGGCTGGTCATCCACCTCCCGGGCCTGGAGGTGGCCTTCGTCGGCGACATGTGCATGCCCTATCTGGGCTCGCCGACCCTCGCGGAAGGCTCCGCGCAGGGCCTGTTCGACGCGATGCGGACGGTCATGGACCTGCGGCCGCGCACGCTCGTCCACGGGCACCCGGCGCTGACCGAGAACTACCCGATCGAGGCCTTCCCCGGGCTGCTGACGGCACTGCGCGACCTGGAGCGGATCGTCACGGACGGCATCTCGGACGGCCTGACGCTCGCCGAGATCCTGCGGCTCAATCACCTGCCGGACGTGCTCGGGGACCATCCCTCGGCGGTCATGCCCTACCTGGTCACCCGCGACAACTTCATCCAGCGCGTGCACCGCCAGCGGACCGGATACTGGCACCGGAGCGGCGAGGGCGTCGAGCACTTCACCCCCGCAGAACTGTCGGCCGCGCTGGACCTGCTGGGCGGCCGGAGCGCGGCGGCCTTCGTCACGGCGGGCCTCGAACTCGCCCGGCGCGGCGAGCACCCGCTGGCCCTGCACGTCGTCGGCCTGGGACTGCTCAGCCATGCCGGCGCCGCCGAACTCGTCGGCCTGCGGCAGAGCCTGCTGGAGTCGATGGTCGCGCGGAACCAGCTGCTCAACCCCTTCAAGTTCATGCACTACGCCTCACTGGCCGGTCTCGAGCTGGAACCGGCGGAAGGTGAGGCTGACGCGTGGCCCGGCCGAGCGGGCGCGGGGGACGGCGTGGGCCCAGGCGAGCTGGGTGGCGGCGGTCATCAGCAGCAGGGAGCCGTGCTCGAGGACGACCTCGGTGCGGTGCGCCCGGTCGACGCTGCGGAACACCAGGGGACGTGGCGCCCCGAGTGAGACGATCGCGATCGCGCTGCCGGACACCAGGCCGCTGTAGGAGTCCCGATGGAAGCCCATGGTGTTGTCGCCGGTCTCGTACAGGTTGGCCAGGCAGTTGTTGAACGGGTGCCCGGCGTACTCGGCGGCGCGGCCGGCGATCAGCGCGACCCGCGGCGGCATGTCCACCGGGTCGTAGTGCTGACCGGAGTAGTTGCCGGACTCTACGCCGGCCGCCGCGAGGGAGAGCAGTCATTTACACCCGGCTGAACGGCGTCAGCGGCGTGCGGCCGGCAGGGGGAGGATGCCGAGGCTCGCGTCGAGGCCGCCGTCGACGACCAGCGTGGTCCCGGTGACGTACGACGCGGCCGGCGAGGTGAGGAACCAGACGGCCTCGGCCTGCTCCCGGGGCTCGGCGAACCGCTGCAGCGGCACGCGGCGCGCGATCTCGGCGGTGAGCACCGGGTCCCGGCGGACGCCGGCGTTGATCCGCGTCCGGGTGAGGCCGGGGGCGAGGGCGTTGACCCGGATGCCGTCGCGCGCGTGGTCGATGGCGGCGGCGCGGACGAGGTTGATCACGGCGCCCTTCGAGGCGTTGTAGGCCCAGTTACCGGGGTCGGCACGCATCCCCGCGACGGAGGCGGTCACGACGATTGCGCCGCCTCCCGCCGCGCGCAGCGCGGGCGCCGCCGCCCTGATGCCCAGGATCGGCCCGCGGAGGTTGACGGCGATGACGCGGTCGGCGGCCTCCACGGCGCCGGGGTCCTCCCAGGGCCGGGTGCCGCCGATGCCGGCGTTCAGCACGACCGCGTCGAGACGGCCGAACTCCCGCACCGCGAGCGCGACGGCGGCCTGGTCGGCCTCCTCCGAAGACACGTCGCCGGCCAGCGTCACCACGCGGTCGAGCGTGGCGAGCTCCTCCAGCGCCTGCTCGTCGTGGTCCATGGCGAGCACGGCGACGCCGCGCTCGGCGTACAGCTCGGCAATGGCCCGGCCGATGCCCGAGCCCGCGCCCGTCACGAGCACGGCGTGCGGACCGGGGACGGATGTGTTCATAAACCCACACTACCTACACGGAACACCTGTAGCTTTTGATCTCGCCGAGCGCTCCCGCGGTTCCCCGCCATGGCGGGGAACCGCGGGCCGACGGCTACAGCGACCTGAGGAAGGCCAGACCGTCCACGGCGAGGGAGTCCTGGCTCGGTGCGAGCGGCCGCCAGATGGAGGCCGCGGTGGCGATCGTCTGGTTGTGGGCAGTGAAGGATTCGATGACGAGGGGGCCCGCATAGTCCGCTTCACGCAGGGCCCGGGTGAAGGCGGGCCAGTCGAAGCGATCGGCGCCTGGTGTGCCCCGATCCGTTCCGCAGACCTGCACATGCGCGATCCGGCCCGCCGCGGCGCGCACGGCTTGCGCCGGATCCTTCTCCTCGATGTTCATGTGATAGACGTCGAGCGCCAGGCCGCATCCGTCGGGCAATGCATCGAGAGCCTGCTCGACGGTGTTGAGCAGACTGGTCTCGTAGCGGTTGAGCGGCTCGACCGCGATCGCCACACCGCGTTCGCCGGCGTAGTCGACCACGGGTTGCAGGTTGTTCCGGAGCTCGGTGTAGATCGTCCGGCGCTCGCCGTACGACATCCGCCAGGTCCTGCCGACAGAGGCGTAGGCGGGCCCGCCGATCACCGGGGAGCCCACGGCCACCGCCACGTCCACGCAGTGCCGCAGGTAGTCCTGCGTCTCCTCCACTACCCCGGCCGTGGCCGCCACGAGCTCCCGCCCCGGCGGCATGACCAGCACCACCGATGCCTTCAGCCCGTGCTCGGCCAGCAGTGCCGCGGCCTTGTGAGGATCCCAGTCGCCGGGCCGCTCCACCGGCAGCTCGATGACGTCGAACCCCCAGGCCGCGACCCGGGGCACCAGGGACGCGAGGTCGCCGTCCGTCAGCGGCGACACCCACACCCAGGTGTTCACTCCGAGAGGGAACGCGGTCATCCCTTCTTACCGCCCCACTTCTCGGGGAAGCCCGGCATCCCCTCACAGCCGCACAGCGCGTAGTGCAGCGGCGGCATGTTCGGCTGCAGGTACCGGTCGAGGTTCTCCGATGTGATCTTGGGCTGCGGGAGGTTCCACACCTTCGGCACCTCCTCACCCTTGAGGATCTTCAGGGCGGCGATGATCGGTGTGCGCCACTGGTAGGTGGGGTACGTGGGAGCGACGGCGGTCAGACCGTCGTCCTTCCACTTACGCAGGAAGTCCTGCTGGTCTTCACCGGTCATCGGCGGGACGGGCATGCCGGCGTCCTCGAACGCCTCGGCGACGGCCACGGAGGTGGCTCCCGAGTCCATCCAGACGCCGTCGAGCTTGCCGTGCCGCTGGATGTAGTCGTTGACGATGCCCTTGGCCTTGGCCGCGTCGCCGTCGGTGAACTCCACACCGACGACCTGGAGGCCGCTGGAGTCGAAGGCGGCCTTCGCCGCCGACCAGCGGGTCTCCAGTACATCCACCCCGGGGCTGATGCGCAGCGCCAGGATCTTCCCGCCGGCCGGCACCTTCTCCACGAGGAACTCGGCCGCGTCGGCACCGAACGCGTAGCCGCCGATCGGCTTGATGAACGTCACCGGGCAGTCGGTCTCCACGCCCCGGTCGAAGACGATGACCGGGACCTTGCCGCAGGCGCCCTTGACCGCCGGAGTGAGCGTCGCCGTGGTGTTGGGCGAGACGATCAACGCGTCGCATCCCTTGGCCTGCAGCTCGGCGATGTCAGAGATCTGCTTGTCGTCCTTGCCCTCGGCGTCGAGGGCGGTGAACTGGGAAATCTCCTTGTGCAACGCCACCTCGGCCTGCATGGTCTTCCAGCCGACCTGCCGCCAGGGGTTGTCGACCGCCGCGTTGGAGAAGCACAGGTGGTACGGCCCATCCTTCTTCTTGTACTCGGCGGTGGACACCATCTGCGGCGCGATGGCCTGCTCCCAGGGCTTGTCCGCCGGTCCCTCCGCCGTCTGCGAACGCATCGCGAGCTGAGCGTCGTAGTCGGCCTGGACGAAGAACTTGGACTGCTCGCCGGTCCCCGAGGCCGGCGCCGTCGAAGCGGCCGCGGTCGGCGCCGTGTCGGCGGCTGTGTCGGCGGCGGTGGTGGTGCTGGGCTTGTCGCTGGTGCAGCCGCCGACGGCGAGCACCGTCAGAGCCGCAACGGCGAGGATGAGCGGTCTATGACGCGACATGGGCGCCTCCTTTTATCTTCGGGGGGTTGAGGAAGGGAAGACGGATGGCCCCGGCCGCTACGGCGGCGATGATGACGACGCCCTGCACGGTGTACTCAAGCGCCCCGGAGATGCCGTACAGGTTGAGCAGGGTGAACAAGGACTCCAGGGTGAACGCCCCGGCCATCGCGGCGATGACCGTGCCGCGGCCGCCGCCGAGGACGACGCCGCCCAGGACGACAGCGGTGATGGCCTGGAACTCCAGTCCCTGGCCGACCTGGGCCGACACTCCGGCGAACCCACCGAGCAGGATTCCGGCCACTGCGGCGGACAGGCCGGAGAGAGTGAACGCGATGATCTTCACCCTGGTGACCCGTACGCCGGACAGGGCGGCCGCGCGCTCGTTGTCGCCGGTGGCGATGAGCGTCCTACCGAAGTTCGCCCGCATCAGCAGCACGGCCGCGACGGCGACGACCACGACGATGAGCACGGCCCATCCGGTCTCTCTGCCGAATACGCGGAAGGCTGGGGAGAGCGCGCCGCGCGGTGCGCCGCCCGTCCACAGGAAGACCGCGCCGGACAGCACGAGCATCATGCCGAGCGTGGTGATGAACGACGGCACGCGGAGGAGGGTCGTCACCGCACCGTTGACCAGACCGACGAACAGGCCGAGAACGATCAGCAGGGCCAGAACCGGCCAGGTCGCCGCCTCGTCCCCGTCGATCAGGCGGGCGGCGACGACCACCTCGACGGTGACCAGCGATCCGACCGAGAGGTCGAACTCGCCGGAGACGATCACCAGGTACTGCCCGGCGGCGAGGATGACCAGGGGCGCGGCGCGCCTGACAAAGGAGAGGAACCCGGCGGGCTCGAGGAAGAACGGGTTGGCGATCGCGATGGCGGCCAGCAGCACCGCCAGCACCGCGAGGATCGGCAGCGTACGCTTCACGTCCGCCTCCTTCCGGCCAGGCCCGTACGCCGGGCGTAGACGGCGACGGCGACGATGATCACCACGCCCCGCACGACGTCCTTGAAGAAGGAGTTCACTTCCAGCTGGTTGAACACACTGTCCAGGACGGCGAGCAACAGCACGCCGCCCACGGTGCCCGCGACTCCTCCTCTCCCCCCGGCCAGCGCGGTGCCGCCGAGGACGACGGCGGCGATGGACTCGAGGTCGTATCCACCGTCGGTGCCCACGGTCGGGGCTCCGGCGCCGAGCCTGCTGGCCAGCAGCAGTCCCGCGATGCCGGCACAGAGCGAGCACAGCACGTGCGCGATGATGATCACCCGATCCGTGCGGATGCCGGACAACCTGGCGACCTCGACGTCGCCGCCGACGGCGTAGACGCGGTAGCCGTATTTGGTCCGGCTGAGCAGGAACCAGGCGACGAGTGCGACCGCGGCCCAGAGCAACGCCGAGACGGGCACGGGGCCCAACCGGTCGTAGCCGAGGCCCTGGAAGGACTCCGGCACCCGGCCGGCCGGGCCGTCGTAGAGGTGGTCCAGGATTCCCCTGATGATCAGTGCGACGCCGAGCGTGGCGATGAAGGCGTGCACGCGCAACTTGGTGATCACAAGGCCGTTGGCCAGCCCGACCAGCGCGCTCACTCCCACGACGGCGCCGACCGCGAGCACGATGTTGGAGTCCTGGCCCGCCATGGTCACCGCCGCGACCAGCGAGGTGAGGCTGATCAGGTAGGCGACCGACAGGTCGAGGGATCCCGCCAGGATGGCCAGTGTCTGGCCTACCGCGACGATCCCGAGCGCCGCCGAGCGCTGCTGCACCCCGACGACGGTCTCCATGGTGAGGAACTGACCGCCGTCCACGGCGACCAGCGCCCAGCCCACGAGGATCACGCCGGCCAGCGCCAAAAAGACGACACTCGTGGGGTTGACCAGCGCCGCGAACCCGGCCCTGCGGTCAGAAAGCACGTTCTGGGTCATGGGGACACCTCGCCCGCGGCCAGGCTCATGATGGCCTCCTCTGAGGAGCCCGCGGGAAGGGTGCCCGCGATGCGGCCCTCCCGGAGCACGACGATGCGGTCGCTCATGCCGATCAGCTCGGGCAGCTCGGAGGAGATCATCATGATCGCGACGCCGCCTTCGGCCAGCTCGCGCATCAGGTCGTGGATGGCCGCCTTGGCGCCCACGTCGACCCCACGGGTGGGCTCGTCGAACAGGAGCACCTTCGGTGCGACGGTCATCCACTTGGCGAGCACGACCTTCTGCTGGTTGCCGCCGGACAGATAGCGAACCTCCTGCTCCTCCCGGGGCGGCTTGAGCCGTACACGGTCCAGCATTTCCCGCACCGCGCCGCGGCGAGCACCACGGCCCATCGCGCGGGTCACGAGAAGGGCGTTGTCGCGCACCGACTGGCGCAGGGCCAGGCCCTCGCTCTTGCGGTCCTCGGTCACCAGGCCGATTCCGGCCCGGATCCCCTCACGGACCGAGTGCGGGCGCACCGGCGTCATCTCGCCCCGGGTGAACGGCTCGGCGCCGAACAGGGCCTTGGCCAGCTCCGATCGGCCGGACCCCTGAAGCCCGGCGATGCCGACGATCTCTCCCGCGTTCAGCTTCAGGTCGATGTCGTGCAGCCGGTCGTTGCCGCCGCCGGTGACCTGGAGCCGTGTCTCCCCGACCGAGGTGGAGCGTGGCGGGAAGTAACCGTTCAGATCGCGCCCGACCATGAGGCGGACCAGATCCTCGGAGGTGACGTCCCCGGTGGCGACCGTGGTGACCAGCCTGCCGTCCTTGATGACCGTCACGTGATCGCTGAGGTCGAACACCTCGCGCAGCCGATGAGAGATGTAGAGGACGGCGATGCCTCGCTCCTGCAATCGCCGCACCAGCCGGTAGAGCAGTTCGACCTCGTGCTCGGCGAGCGCGGCGGTGGGCTCGTCCATCACGACGATCCGGGCATCGAGCGACAGGGCCTTGACGATCTCCACGACCTGCTGCTGAGCGACCGACAGGCGCTTGACCAGCTGCCGGGGGCCGAAGGAGTCCTCACCCAGTTCGGCGAGCAGCCGGGCGGTCTCGGTGTCCATCGCGGTCCGATCGACCAAGCCGCGCCGTACCGGTTCCCTGCCGAGGAAGACGTTCTCGGACACGGTCCGCTCGGGCAGCAGGTTGAACTCCTGGTAGATGATCGCCACGCCGGCGTGCTGGGCGTCCAGCGGATGGCCGAACGATACGCGCCGGCCGTCGATCTCGATCGTCCCCTCGTCGTGTGCGTGCACTCCGGCGAGGATCTTCATGAGCGTGGACTTGCCCGCTCCGTTCTCCCCCACGATCGCGTGGACCTCGCCCGCCGCGACCGCGAGGTCGACGCCGGATAACACCCGCACGCCGAAGAAGCTCTTGGCGATGCCCGTCATGGTCAGCATCGGGTCTACTCCGCCGCGGGAACGGAAGAGAGAAAGGCCGCGCGGATTCGCGTGGCGCGGTCACCCACAGGGGCGAAGTAAGTAAGGGCCCGGCCAATGCCGTACTGCTGGGCTCTCTGGATTCTCGGCTCGGGCACGCTGTTGACACAATTCATAAACTCGCTCCCGACCGGCACCCGGTCTGCCGTCAGAACTTTAGGTGTGCCGCCACATATCGCCGTGAGCGTATACACGACTTATGACTTCGGTCAAGCAAAAGGCGGCGTAGTGTAAGTCATAAGGAAACGTCGAGTACGAAGGAGCGCCAGTGGCTCAGGGCATGCCCGGTGGGACCGGAGCGGGAGCACTACTCTCGATCCTGCGCGACGGGCGGGCGCGTACCCGCGCTGAGCTGGTCCAGCTCACTGGTCTGTCGAGGAGCGCGGTGTCCCAGCGGATCGACGCTCTGCTGCACCAGCGCTTGATCCTGCCCGCCGAGGAGACGACTCCATCGGGCGGCAGGCCCGCCACCGCCTTCTCCTTCAACCGTGAGGCCCGCGTGGTGCTCGCCGCCGACCTCGGCGTCACCCACGCCAGGATCGCCGTCAGCGACCTCGGTGGCGCGGTCCTGGCAGAACGTGCCGCCGACCTGCCCATCGACAGCGGACCTGAGCCGACGCTGAGCTGGGTGCTCGACACCTTCCGCGAGCTGCTCGCCGAATGCGGTCACATCGCGTCGGACGTATGCGGAGTCGGCGTCGGCCTCCCCGGCCCCGTGGACCACGAGAGCGGCACGGCGGTCAACCCTCCGATCATGCCGGGCTGGGACGGCTTCCCCGTGCCCGACTGGCTCGGCGAGCGGCTCGGCGTTCCTGTGCTCGTCGACAACGACGTGAACATCATGACGCTGGGCGAGCACTGGGCCGTCTACCCCGAGGTCGAGCACCTGATCTTCGTCAAGGCGGGCACCGGCATCGGCTGTGGCATCATCGCCGGACGCCGGCTGCATCGCGGCGCCCGGGGCGCCGCAGGGGATATCGGCCACATTCGCATCCCCACCATCGACCAGGTGCAGTGCCGCTGCGGCTACGTCGGCTGCCTGGAGGCCGTGGCCGGCGGCGCGGCTCTGGTCGCCCGCCTCCGCGACGTGGGGCTTGACGTCGCCAACGGCCGGGACGTCGTCCGCCTGACCAAGGAAGGCAATCCCCTGGCCATCCGCCTTGTCCGGCAGGGCGGCAGAGAGGTCGGCAGCGCGCTCGCCTCGATCGTCAACTTCTTCAACCCCACGCTGATCGTGATCGGCGGCGACCTGGTCGAGGCGGGCGATCACCTTCTGGCAGGCGTCCGCGAAATGATCTACGGCCGCTCGTTGCCACTGGCCACCCAGAGTCTCGGCATCCGTGCCAGCGAGCTCGGTGACCGGGCGGGCGTCACCGGCGCCGCTGTCATGGTCATCGAGCGCATCCTGGCTCCCGAGACCGTCGATCGGTCAGTCACCACGTGACTTCTGTCGAATCACGGCATAACTATCCGCCGATCGTCGCAGAACCTGCGCCTGGCCTCCCGGCAGGTTCTTCTATTCAGGCCCTTTACAAGTCAGACGCGTGCCGCGAAAATATCGCACCCCGAAAAGCGCCCCAATTGGTTGGCGGGCCACCCCTTCGGTGAAGGGGGGCCCGTTTCCTTTCTGGTGCCGCCGCCGGTTCAGGTCTGGTTGAACAGCGAAAGGGTCAGGGTGGAGTGGTATTCGCCGGCGGCGACGTCGACGGGGGTGCGCAGGGCCAGATCGGCGTTGACCTCCGAAGTGCCGATCTCGTCGGCGGAGTTGGCGGTCGACACGAGAAGCTCCTGGCCCTCCAGACCCACGGCGGGGGCTCCGGAGCCGTCGGAGATGACACTGGAGACCGGCTCACCGGCCGACACCGCCCCGGTGGAGGAGTCGGTCAGCAGGCGCGGCTTCCAGCCCAGGTACTGCGGGCCGATGGTCTTGGCCGGGTCGTCGGCCGCGACGAACTGGCTCGACTGGCCCACGACCGCCCAGAACTCACCCTCGGGGATCTCCTCGGGGCTTCGGGTGTCGCTCACCGTGACCGTCGGCAGGGTGCCGGTGAACTGACGGGCGGCAGCATCCGAGCCGTTCTCGGTGAGGGACACCCCGTCGTTGTCGGCGACCGTCATCGACAGCTGACCGGGGGTGGTGGTGGGCTCGATGTGCACCGACACGTCGATTCCGTCGCCAGAGCCGTCGCCGGGTCCGTCGGCCGCCATCGCGGGACCGACCACACCCGAAAGCGCCAGGCCGAGCACCGACACGGCCAGTATCTGGGCGGTTCTCTTGGTCTTCACGTGATGACTCCATTTTTTGGGAGGCATGGGGGGCGGGGCCGGCCGCAATCGTCCAGCCGGCCGGCCCCGGTTACTACTGTTCAGTACGGCGGTCAGGCGCAGCTGATCGCGTTGTAGGCGGCGTCGTAGGTCGAGGTGACCTGCTTGCCATCGATCGTCGCGGTCCCCTCAACCGTCACCTTGCCCGCGCCGATCTGCCCGGCCCGCGCGTTGAAGGACTGATAGGCCTGCTTGCCCGGGGCCACGTCGGCCACGGTCTTGGAACCGTACGGAGTCGTCAACGTCACGCTCGCCGGCACATCGGCGTCGTTGACGGCCGTCACCGCCACGTACGCCGTCGTGCCCACGCAGCGGGACGAGGCGCTCACGGTCAGCGGGACGCCGGGAGCGGAAACCGGCGTGAAGCCGAACCGCTGGTTGTCGGCGTTGCTGCAGGTCCACTGGATCAACGCGGCGCCGTCGGCCTTGGAGTTGCCGTTGATGTCGAGGCACAGGCCACTCACCGCCGAATTGACCTGGTAGGCATCTCCGGATGGAATGAGATAGAAGCGCTGGTTGACCTGGTCCTTATGTCCGTCGGGATGGCAGGAGTACTGGACGAGTTGGGTGCCCGTCGCGGTCGAGCCGGTCGGCACGTCAAGGCACTTGCCGCTCTTGACGTTCTTGAGCTGGTAGGCGCCCGCGGTGAAGGGAATGGCCTCCCACTGCTGCTCGCCGCCCTCCGTCGCACTCATCTGAACGATCTTTGCGTCATCGGCGGTCGAGGCGTTCTGCGGCGTGATGTACTTGCCGCTGTGCTTCGGGGCGATGGTGTAGACACCCTTGGCCCCTCCGCCGACCGTGATCGTCGTGACCATGCCTGCCCACTTCTTGCCGTCGTAGCCGGAGTGGAGCCTGCAGATGACCGTCCAGGTCCCTTCCTTGTTCAAGGTGTATGAGACCGGCGGACCTCCCGGCGAGACAGCGCCCTTGGTGACCTCGAAGATGTCGCCACCGTTCGGGTCCGGATTGCCGCCGGGCGGCACGAGCCAGACATCGTGCGGCATCCCCGCATCCGGCACGTTGAAGTGCCAGGTGACGGTGCCACCGCGGGTGATCTCGCAGTTGTCGGGACTCCACCCCGTGCCCATGGCGAAGATGTCGCACGTCGTGGGGAGCGTCCTGCCGCCGTCGAGCACCGTGAAGACGGCGCTCTGCGGGCTGGAGGTGTTCCCGGAGTAATCGGTGGCCCGGTAGTCGACCGTGTACTTCCCCGGGTTCTTGATCTGGACCGGTGCGTCGTAGGCGGTCCACGCTCCGCCGTTGACGCGGTACTCGGTCTTTTCCACGCCGGCACAGCCGACATCGTTGGCGGTGAGCTTGAGCGTGGCCGAGTCGATGTAGGTGTTCTGCTGGCTGGGGTGGGCCCGGCCCTCGATCTGGTGCGACACCGTCGGTGCCTGGGTGTCCTCCGCGCAGGTGGTGGAGGGCTTGAACTCGATCTTGACCAGCTCCATCTTCATCGTGGAGTTGGCCTGGTTGCGGCAGCAGCCGAAGGTCCAGCGCCCCATGTAGAGGGCGCCGTCGGGCCCGAACCTGGTCGGGATCACGAAGCTGCTGTTCGGCGTGCCGAAGTGGTTGACCGGCAGCCAGTCGTTGACCCGGAGCATCTGGTTGTTGTCCTCCCGCAGGCGGACCTCCTTCCAGAACCCGTTGTCGGCGCCACGGTTGGTGATCAGCCACGAGCCGTCGTAGTAGGGCGGGAAGGCGCCGGCACCGTAGCTGTCCTTGTATCGGTAGACCGGGCCGGTGACCGGCTGCATGCCCCCGGGGCCCAGGTCGCCGAAGGCCATCGAGTCCTGACCGCCGGGGTTGCCGGGGTACTTGCGCCAGATCGTCGCCGGTTTCGCGGGGCCCGGGATTTCATCGAGGCCCTGGAATGTGGGTTGCGAACTCTTGCCGCCCGGCGGAGCCCAGGCGAGGTCGGCCGGGATCTTGTCGAGCGAGCAGTCGTACTGCTGACCGGTCGAGGAGTTGGTCTCGTAGTTCCAGCGCCACGTGGTGTTGGTCTTCGAGTTGTCGCCGACGCAGAACGGCCAGCCCTGGAAGCCGGGCCCGTCGACCAGATCCCACTCGCAGGTGCCGGCCGGGGCACGGTTGGCCTGGTCCAGCGTGTTGTCGTGGCAGTACTCGCCGACGACGACCGTACCCGGCTTGGCGGGGTCGGTGTGCACCGTGAAGGGCTGCCGGAAGCCCATGGCATAGATCTCCGGCCGGGTCTTCGGCGTCCCCGGCGGGAACATGTTGCCCTTCGGAACCGTGTAGGTCTTGTCCAGGCCGGGGTCGGGGGCGCTCCCTGAGGTCGGAGGCGGAATGTCCTCGATCGGTTTGATGCGCAGGATCTTGCCGCGCAGGTCGGCGGTGTTGGCCGCCGTCTTGCGCGCGTCCCAGCGCTCGGAGGCGCGATGGTCCATCGGCGGGTAGCCGTTGTGGCCGGGCGCGTTCGGGGAGGTGTCGTCGCCGACGCCGAGGTAGAGGTTGCCTTCGGAGTCGAACACGAGGCTCGCGCCGCCGACATGGCCGGGGCCGTTGTCGGTGGGGCCACCCGGGAAGCCTGAGGGGTTGCCCGAGATCTTCGCCTTGGGCACGCGCAGGATCTCCCGCTCGTCGTATGGATGTGCCGGGTCAGCGGCTCCGCCCGCCTGTGCGGGCTCGAACGCGGTGCCGGCCTCGTTCAGCGTGAAGCGGCTGATCAGGTTGTAGCCGACCGTCTGCTGGTTGCCCGTGGTCGGCCAGGCGGGGTTGCGCGGGGAATAGTAGACGTAGATGTCGCGCTTGTTCGGGTTCGACAGGTCGAAGCCCGGCTCCAGGCTCATCCCCAGCACGCCGTCCTCGGAGTTGCCGTGGTCGGCGCGGGTCGGGATCGTCGCGACCGTGGTCGAGTTGTTCGGCGGGCCGTTCGGATCGTGCATCTTCACGTAGCCCTGGGACTGGTAGCCCGTTGTGGGGCCGATCTCGGTCCAGTAGAGCTTGCCGTCCGGCGCCACGTCGAGAGCCATCGGGCCGTTCGCATTGTCGACCAGGGTCGTGCGGGTGAAGTTCGACCACACGGTGCCCGAGCAGTCGGTCTTGTTTCCCTCGCCGGCGACCCAGCGCACCCCTCCGACGATCTGCTTGACCAGCGGGTTGTCGCCGCCGTTCTCGCTGTACCGCACGCCGAAGTGACCTTGCGAGGTCACCCAGGTCCGTCCGTCGTCGTAGGACCGCGGGGTGGCGGTGCCGTCCTTGACCCTGTCGCCGTCGTAGAGCTTGCACCACGTCGTGGGGTGGTCCTGGCCCATTTTCTGGCTGCCGGTGTTGTAGGTGCGCTCGTCGAAGGTCTCGAGCACGTGGTGGGTGCCCCGGACGCTGCGGACGAAGTTGTAGTGCTCGTCGGCGAGCTGGTAGGTGTCGGGCAGGTCTTTGGTGGAGAGGTGGTTGTGGTCGGCGACCTGGACGGTCGCGGCGTTGCCTGTCGCCGACCCGTTCGAGTGGGCGGTCATCGTCGTGCCGATGACGCTGTCCGGCCCGCCGTCCCACCAGTCCCACACGGACACGCCGGCGCCGGCGTCGGTCATGTTGTGCACGGCCGCGATACCGCCGCGGTTCTGGGTGAAGCGGATCAACGCGTCGCGCTGGGCCTGGTCCAGGAGCGGTCCGGTCCGGCCGCCGCCGGCCCATGACCACGACGCGTTCAGGAACAGGATCGCGTTGTATCGGGCCAGGTTCTCGTCGGTGAAGATCCGGGGGTTCTTGTTCGGGTTGTCGCAGTTGTTCGCGCCGCCACCGTTGTTGTCGCAGTCCTCCCAGTCGACCTCGTAGCCTGCGGCCTTGAGAGCGGCCTGCACCACTGGGCGCCCGTTGTCGATCGCCTCCGCGTGCCGGTATCCGGTCGTGCCGGTATAGATGAGGACCCTCTTGCCGTCCTCCTCCTTGGCGAGAGCCGCAAGGGAGCCACTCTCGGCCGGCCCGGTGCTCGTCGCCGGGGCAGCAGCCGCCAGGTGGGTGCTCTTCGCTTGGGCAGTGGTCGCCGGGGTGAGCATCGCAGCCCCGAGAGCGACCGCAGTCAGCGCGGTTAAAGAACGCCTCACACTCCGCGCGGGCAGCGCGGCGTTCCGCATACCACTCACTTCCTCTCCCAATGCGGCGGCGACCAGCCCCGCGGCCGGAGCGATGTGGTTCGACGCCTGAGGTTAGACGTAGCGTCTGTGCCTTTTGTCCATGTGTCAAGGACTTTCTCCACGACAATGAGAAAGTCGACTCCCCCGGTGCAGTCGTTTTGTTTGCCAGTGGCATTAGTTCTCTTGAACAAGACGGTTTCCTCGGTTAGCGTCCCCGCTATGAGCGGGCAGACGGTTCACCGGCGGCTTCTCAGCGTCGCTGCGGCCACAGTTTCGATCGCCGTCGGAGCCCTGGCTCTAACGGCATGTAGCGACGATTCCGGGGAGGCGAGGACGGGGGGGCGCGACCTGACCGCGCTTCGATGCCCGATGGTGGAGGCCGGGCAGAACGGGGGCGTCAACCAGTACAGGCCCGCGGAGAACGCCTTCGACACGGCGGAGCTGCTCGGCTTGGAGCTCGCCGAGGCGCGTGAGAAGGCGGCCCGTCACAACTGCGAGATCATCGTTTCGCGCGAGGACGACAAGAGCCGGCCCGTGCCGATAGAGATCGACCCGACGAGGATCTACGTCTACATCGCGCATGGCGTCGTCAGCCACATAGAAGGGGTCGGTGGTGGGCTCTGAGGCCGGCGACCCGATGCGACCTCTCACCAGGGCTTCCGTAATCGCCGCCGGTCGGCGGTCACGGTGGGTCGTGATCGCGGTGTGGCTCGCGCTCGCGATGCTCGCGGTGCCGCTGCACGCCGAACTCAGCGAGCGGGCCGCCGACGAGAGTGAGACCTTCCTCGTCCGGGGATCGGAGTCGGCTGCGGTCAAGCGGATCGTCGACGAGCGGTTCCGGCGTGGCAGCGAGACAGCGGCGGTGATCGCCTACTTCCGCGAGAGTGGGATCACCGCGGACGACGGACGGCGCGCCGACGCCGACGCCCTCGCGCTGTGCCGGTCCGGCGCGATCCCGAACCTGACGATGGTCGCCACCCCCTACCAACGCGCCTGCGGCGAGACCGATCCGCTCGACATGGGCCCGGGGGCTTCGCTACTCACCTCACCCGACGACACCGTCATCTTGAGCACGGTCCTGATGACCGATGACTCGACGCCCGACATCGAGCAGGCGGTCGCGGCAATCCGCGAGATAGTCCCGTCGGCCGCCGGCGACGCGAACGGATTGAGGGCCTTCGTGACCGGCCGTGCCGGCTTCGAGGCCGATCGACAGGCCGCGTTCGAAGGGATCAACGGGACCCTTTTGGCAGTGACCGTCACTGTACTGCTGCTCCTGCTGCTCGTGACCTATCGCTCGCCGCTGGTTGCTCTGGTACCGCTGGCCGTCGTCGCCCTCGCCTATCTCGTCACCGCCGGCCTCGCCTACGGCCTTGTCGCCGCCGGCCTCACCGCGGTCAGCGGCCAGACGATCTCGATCCTGGTCGTGCTGATGTTCGGTGCGGGCACCGACTACTGTCTGCTGATCGTGGCCCGGTTCCGCGACGAGCTGCGCCGGGCGCGGGACGTCGAGGAGGCGATGGTCGCCGCCGCCCGGCGCACCGCCCCAGCGATTGTCTCCGCCGGAGCGATCGTCGTCGGCGCGATGACGGTCCTCGCCCTTGCCGACTTCAACGCCACGCGCGAGATGGGCCCGATCCTCGCCCTCGGTGTCGCGATCATGGTCTGTGCCGGCCTGACGCTCCTGCCGGCGGTGCTCACCGCCCTCGGGCGACGGGCGTTCTGGCCCGCGATTCCCCACCTCGAGCCCGAGTCCGCGCCTGCGGTCACATTCTGGGGGCGCGTCGCGGGCCTCGTGCACGCACGCCCGAGACTGATCGCCGCGGCGGTCACCGCTGTCCTCGCCGCGGGCGCGCTGGCCGGCATCGGCGCGCGTCCGGCGCTCGACTTCTCCGAGTCCTTCCGCGAGGCGCCGGACTCGGTCCGCGGCCAGCAGGTGATCCGCGACCACTTCACCCCCGGCCGGGCCGCGCCGCTTCGCATCGTCGTAGCCGACGAGGTGGGCGGGAAGGTCCAGAGCGCTCTCACCGAAGGCACGCACACACCCGTCGCCGGCATGCGCGCGGTGGCGAGGTCGGTCGGGGCGGACGGCGACTCCCTGGGTGCGGAGGCGCAAGGCCGGGGAAGCTCCGCGAACGACTTGCTCATCTTCGATGCGGACCTGCGCATGGATCCGTTCTCGGAGCAGTCCACCGACGCGGTCCCCGTGTTGCGCGAGGTCGCCGAGCGCGCGGCCGAGGGCCATACCATCCTGATCGGCGGGACCGTGGCCGAGAACTACGATGCCCGCCAGGCACTCGGCCGTGACACCAGGCTGATCGTCCCGGTCAGCCTTGCCCTGATCCTCGTCGTCCTCGCTGTGCTCCTGCGCGCGGTGGTGATGCCGCTCTACGTGATCGCGACCGTGATCCTCTCCTTCGGCTTCGCCCTCGGCGTCGGTTCCCTCATCTTCACCCACATCCTGGGCCAGCCGGCCTCGGACCCGAATCTGCCGATATACGCGTTCATCTTCCTCGTCGCCCTGGGCGTCGACTACAACGTGTTTCTCCTCAGCCGGATCAGCGAGCGGCGTCGACGGCACGAGACCCGCCGTGCGGTGACGGAGGCCCTGGAGCGAACCGGTGGCGTGATCACCTCTGCCGGCCTCGTGCTCGCCGCCACCTTCGCGACTTTGATGGTGCTTCCGATGGAGGCGCTGTTTCAGATCGGCTTTGTGGTCACCCTGGGCCTGCTCGCCGACACCTTCCTCGTCCGGGCCCTGCTCGTCCCCGCTCTCGCGGTGATGCTCGGCGAGCGAAACTGGTGGCCGTTCAAGCAGACCGCTACTCCGGGCTGACGTCGCCGGTGCTGTGACCCAGGCGAAAACCATGGAATCAGGGCTGCGAGATCCACCAGCGGACGGCCGCGGCGGCCGTCTGCGGCGGCACCTGGTGCCCGCCGCGGAACTCCTCGTACGTCACCTCGTAACCGCTCTCCCTCAGCTCGGGGACGAGCCGCCTGCTGCACTGGTCGATCGGCAGCACCCGGTCGGAGGCGCCGTGCGAGACGAAGATCCGGGGACGGCCGTGCCGGATCATCGGCGCCATGAACCCCGGGGAGAACGCGAGCACGGCCTGGAACAGGTCGCCGTTGGCCAGCCCCAGCGACAGCGCGTAGGAGGCGCCGTCGGAGAAGCCGGCCACGGCCACCGCGCCGACGTCGACGGCCACCCGGGAGAACGCCTCCTCCAGCGCGGCGTCGATCCTGGAGACGTCCGCGCCGTACCCGCCGACGATGACGTCCCAGGTGGAGGAGACGGCCTGCGGCGCGAGCAGCAGCACGCCGAGGTCCCCGGACTGGGGAAGCAGCCACTCCAGCGCCTGCTCCGCGGTGCCGCCCGCGCCGTGCAGCACGACGGCGAGCGGGGACGGCCCGGACGCCGCGGCGGGCGGCACGGAGAACAGGGCGCGCCCGTCCAGGCGGTGCACCCCCGGCTCGGGAGGGGACGCCGCCCGTGCGAGGGCCACCGGGCGGGCGGACAACCGGCCGTGCCGCACGCCCTCCTCGGGCCCCGGATGGGGCCGGCTCCGCTCCGGTGTGGCCATCGGCCTCACCTCCCGCCCACGGGTCTACCCCTCCTGCCCGCGGGTCACCGCGATGCGGCCCGGCTTCAGCCGCGGGCGGCGGTGATCACCTCGGCGACCAGGGCCGGCGAGGTGACCTTGCGGACGTACTCGGGCTGGCGCAGCTCACCGCCCATGAAGGGGTACGGGTTGCGGTGGACGGCCGGGCTGGGCTCGTCCACGAGAGCGGCGAAGTGGATCTCCCGTGCCCCGGTCGCCTCGACCACCCGGCTCACGTTGCGCGGGGTGATGCCGCCGCCGGGCATGACGACGAGCCCGTCGCCGGCCCGCCGGACGAGCTCGGCGATCAGCGGCGCGCCCTCCAGGGCGGAGCTGTCCTGGCCGGAGGTGAGCACCCGGTCGACCCCCAGTCCCGCCAGCGTCTCCAGCGCGGCGAACGGGTCGGCCGTCATGTCGAAGGCCCGGTGGAAGGTGACCGACAGCCCTCCGGCCGCCTCGATCAGGCGCTTGGACACCTCGGTGTCCACCTCGCCCGCCGGGGTGAGCGCCCCGATCACGACCCCCTGCGCCCCGGCCTCGCGCACCGCCGCCACGTCGCGGACCATGGCCGCCACCTCGTGCTCGTCGTAGACGAAGTCGCCGCCGCGGGGCCGGATGATCACGTGGACCCGGATCGTCGAGACCGCCGCCAGCGTGGCCTCGACCGTGCCGAGGGTGGGCGTCAGGCCGCCCTCGAACAACGCGGCGCACAACTCCACGCGGTGCGCGCCCGCGCGCTCGGCGGCCAGCGCCCCGGCCGTGCTGTCGATACAGATCTCATACGTCAGGCTCATGCTCTCCCCCATCGAACGTCTTCAGAAAACAGCGCTGATCTCGCCGACCGGGACTCCCCCGCCCAGCACCGGAACGGTCGTGAACTCGGCCGCCGCCGAGACGTCCGCGCCCGCGGCCCGCAGCGCGGCGAGCGCGACGGCGGTCGTCGCCCGGGGGCCGCCGTCGATCGCCTTGACGGCCGCCGCGTGCCCGGAGGCGAGCGCCACGACCAGCACTCCCTCGGCGCCGCCCTTCACCACGGCGCCGGGCAGCGCCCGCATCAGCCGGGTGTTCACGTGGCCGGTCCCGCCGACGTACTCGGGGTGGGCCCGCATGGCGTCGGCGACCGCGCGCGGCGGCGTCCCCGGCGCGGACACGGCCATGGCGCGTACGGCGCGGGCCAGGCCCGTCAGCGAGATCCCGAACAGCGGCGCGCCGCATCCGTCGACGGCGACGTGGGCGGCCTTCTCCCCCGACAGATCCTCAACCACCCATCTGACCCGGTCCTGCACGAAGTGGCCGGGGTCGAGATAGCCGGCGGTGGGCGCGCCCGCGGCGACGGCGGCGGCGAGCATCGCGGCGTGCTTGCCCGAGCAGTTCATCCGCTCCCGCGACGGCCCGAGGCCCGCCCTGACCAGCGCCTGCCGGGCGGCCTCGTCCTCCGGCCAGTCGGCCGGGCAGCGCAGATCGCCGAAGCCGAGCCCGGCGTCGCCGAGGATCTCGGCCACGAGCCGCACGTGGAAGTCCTCGCCCGTGTGGCTGCCCGCGGCGATCGCGAGCGCGGGGCCCTGCAGGTGGGCCCCGGCGAGCAGGCAGGCGAGGGCCTGGAACGGCTTGGCCGACGAGCGGGGCAGCACCGGCGCGTGCACCGGGCCGCGCGCGACGGCGACCTCGCCGCCGGCCGACAGCGCGACCGCGCTGCCGTAGTGGACGCTCTCCACGAATCCGGAGCGCACGACCTCCGCGAGCGGGGCGTATTCAGCGAGGGACACGAGTGATCTTCCTCCTGCGCGGGCCGCCCCTGCCCGCGACGGAGCGGTCGAGGGAACGGGCGAGCGCGGACAGCGACGCGTTGACCACGAGGTAGACCAGCGCGACGACGATGTAGGTCTGGATGAGCAGGCCGTTGTAGTTGGCCAGGACCTTGCCGCTGTAGAGCAGTTCGGCGTAGCTGACGACGAAGCCCAAAGAGGTGTCCTTCAGCAGGCCCACCGACTGGCTGACGATCGACGGCAGCACCCGCCGGGCCGCCTGCGGCAGCACGACCAGCCGCATCGACTGCCCGTGGGTGAGCCCGAGGGCGAGGGCGGCCTCCCCCTGCCCCCGCTCGACGGACATGATCCCGGCCCGGAAGATCTCGGCGAACGCCGCCGCGTTGGACACGGCCAGCGGCGCCACGAGCTTCCAGAACAGCGGGAGGTCCAGGCCGTACCTCGGCAGCGCGAACAGCACGAGGTAGACCAGCAGCAGCGCCGGGATCGTCCGCACGGCCTCGACGTACGCGGCGGCGGGCAGGCGGACGGCTCGGC
>NZ_JBFAOO010000092.1:0-29799 GCF_040675265.1 Microbispora sp. NPDC049633 | reverse complement strand
CCCAGGTCTGGTTGGTCTGGCCGTTGCAGTCCCACAGCTGCACCTGGGTGCCGTCGGCGGTGCTCGCGCCGGTCACGTCCAGGCAGCGGCCGGAGCTCGTCCCCCTGATCGGCCCGCTGCCACCACCGGAGGTGGGGGTCACGGTCGGACTGGGTGACGGGCTACCCGGGGACGGGCTGGGGGACGGGGACGAGGTGCCGCCGTCGAGCGTGAGGTTCTTCTGCTGGACCTGCCACTGGGTTCTGCACAGGCCGCAGTTGGCGCCGACGAAGTTGGCGCCGGCCGTCGTGTCGCCCTTGAGCCGCCACTTGAGGTACAGCACGGCCACGCGGCCGAACTCGCCGCCGTTGGTCTGGTCGTAGGTGCCGCCGTGTCCGACGTTCAGATTGCCCATGAACGCGGGCAGCCCGGCCGGCAACTTGCCCCAGTCGTCCATGGCGTTCGGGTAGGCGATGTCACTGGGCCCGCCGATGAAGTAGGCGATCGGCTTCGTCAGCCGGCGGAGCTGGTAGTCGTCGGAGTCGTTCAGCAACCCGCTGCTGAAGATGGTGGTCGTGGTGACACGTGAGTCGTTGGAGACGGCGTAGGCCTCCAGCCCCCCGCAGGACCAACCCCCTACAGCGATCTTGCTGGTGTCGAGCCTGCCGTTGTACTTGCTGCCCTGCCGGCTGTTCTCCGCGACCGCCCAGTCGATGGACTGCGTCAGCATTTGGGACGTCGTCGAACCGGATCCGTTCGGGCTGCCGCTGGCGATGACCAGGAACCCGTGCGAGGCGATCTCACGGAGGAAGTTCAGCTGCCCTGTCCCGTTGGCGGAGCAGCCTCCGTTGCCCCAGACGAAAATGGGGAGCTTCTCGGACGGAAGGGTTCCGGGCCGGTAGATGGTGTGGTTGGGCAGGCTGGTCGAGGTCTCGTAATCAGCCGGGTAGGGGCCCGAGCCACCGACCGCCGCGGCGGCCGGTGTCGTCGTGAGCGCCACTATTCCGGCGCAGACCGGGGCCATCGCGGCCGCCAGTACTGCGCTGATAATCGAGCGTTTTCTCATTTCGCCCTCCGAAGGTGTCACGACGGCGCTCTGTGTCGGATGTGGAATACGCGGCGCACGCCGACGGAGCCCGGCAACGGCTGATAACTGCCACCGCGGCCAGGCTGGTCGGCGCCGACCGAATCTGGGGATCGATATGGCGGACTATCGACTGCGAATCGCGCCCGCGCCAGGCGAAACGAGCCGATGAGAGAATCGTGCAGTTAATATCACTGCGGTCACCAAAAGTGTCAAGCGACTGCGGTCGGCACATGGAGCGGCGCCCCCGCGGACAGGGCACGCCCCTGACGCACCCGAATCCGGGCGTGCAGGTCGACCTCGGAATGGTCGCCGCCGCTCCCCTGCCCCGCGCCGGAAGGACGGGCCGGGGTGGAGGCGGCTCCGCGCAGGTCACAGTGCCTCTCCCACCGGAAACTCCGGGGGGCCCGGCGGGCGGCGGTCAGCGGGAGGCGGACGCGCCGCGGCGGACGCGGAAACGCGTGCCGACGGCCGCGTGGTCGTGCTGACTGCGTGAAAGTTTCTTCAGCCGTCCCCGCCGGCCGGGGCCGAAAGGGAGTTCTCCGATGCGTGGAAGTGGGTGATCCAGGACGCGGCGTCCGGCCAGTACGGCGTCGCGACCTCGATGAGCCGCGCCTCGGCGAGCGAGCCGAGAGCCGAATGGATTTCCAGCATGAGGTCCCGGGCCGCCTGGCGGGGCCATGGTGCCGGCAGGAGATGCTCGGGCAAGTTCGGATCGATGTCCGGGAACTTCCGCCAGGAATCCATGACGGAGGTCCGCGCCACCAGCGCACGGCTCGCGTCGATCTCCCCGTTGCGTACGGCCACCCGCAGGTCCGCGTACTGTGCGATGAATGCCTCGTAGGCCGAGGCGAGGCCGGCCAGATCGTAGGCGGCGGCCGGACCGTGCGGGCCGGTCTCCTCGTCGAACCGGGTGTGCATCACCGACCATCGACCACCGTCGACGTCGTCCAGGATGTCGTGCAGTGCCCGGGTCACCGGACCGGCGTCGGATCCGGGCCGGATCCACACGCTGTCGTACAGCCGCGCGAAACCCAGCGTCCCCAGTGCCTTGCGGACCGCGTGCCGCGGGGCTTGACCGGACTGCCCTTGACCGGACTGTGCCTGACCGGATTGGGGGATCGAGAAGGAGACGGTCACCCAGTCGCCGGTCCACTGCGGCGGGCGTGCGCCGAAGCTCAGGAAGTGATCCATCCGGGAACGGTGCTTGGCGATCGCCGCAGGCGTGAGGTGGTACACGGGCGGCCGTTCGGATCCCCGTACGGCGATCAGGCCACGCTTGGTCAGCCGGGACAACGCGGCCCGCGCGCTGGACTCGCTGATGCCGAACTCCCCGAGCATCGCGACCACCGCCATCGACGGGAGGCCGGCATCCGAGGAGTCAAGGTACTCACCGAGCAAGGTCGTCAGCAGGTGCTGCGGGTTGGGGCCGGCCTGCGCCCGTGGAGCTCCGACATCGTCCGGAGGCACATGGACACTCACGTCATCAGCTTGCCTGACGCCAACGCCCCCGCCGAACCATTTGGCCCCGCACCGTCGCCCCGGAGTGCCTCCCGGCGAACTCACAGCCCGCCCGCTGCACGTCAACCTGCGTCACACGGCGGCGCTGTCACACGGCTACGCTCTGTCACACGGCTACGCCAGGGCCGGGCAGCAAGTCGACGTCGCCGGCGTGCATCGGCTCGCCGCAGTGGGCGCAGCGCAGGTCGACACCGCTGATCTCACCGCACGCGTGGTGGCGGTAGAGCACCGGCGGGCCGGCCTCACCCGCGAGCCACCTGTCGCCCCAGCCGGCCATGACCATGAGCAGGTCGACGAGTTCGGCGCCCTTCTGCGTCAGGTGGTACTCGTGCCGCGGTCGCTGGTCGTAGGGACGGCGTTCCAGCACGCCCTGGTCGACGAGGTGATTCAGCCGCTCGGTCAGCACCTTACGTGAGATCCCGAGGTCGGCCTGGATCCGTTCGAACCGGGTGAGCCCGGCCCACACATCGCGCAGGATCAGCGGCGACCAGGGCTCCCCGATGACGTCGAGCGTGCGCGCGATCGAGCACGCCATCTCGCCGAAGTTCGTGCGCTGCATGAAGCCAGTCTAGCAATCGGGGTTCCCTTAGGGAACTTCACAGTGCTACGTTCCTGTAGTTCCTTAAGGGAACTCAAACTAGGGAGGGTTCACCGAGATGAGCAAGGTCATCGGCGCCCATGCCGTGTCGGTCGACGGATACATCACCGGTCGCGATCCCCGTGCCGGGCGCGGGCTCGGCGACGGGACGATGCTCTTCGACTGGTACTTCGACGGCGACACGCCCAGCCGGGTGTTCGACGGGTTCCGGCTGAGCGAGCCCAGCGCCCGAATCTTCGACGCTCTCGCCACGCGGGTGGGCGCCGTCGTGGCGGGACGCAACACCTATGAGGACTCCGACGGCTTCGGCGGCGTCAGCCCCCACCCGACGGCCCGGTTGTTCGTTCTCAGTCACCGGCCGGCGCCGAAGACGAGCGAGCGGCAGACCCTCGTCACCACCGGCATCCAGGACGCGATCGCGGCGGCCCGCGAGGCGGCCGGCGGCAAGGACGTCGGCCTCATGGGCGGCGGCGTCGTGACCGAGGCGCTGAAGGCGGGCCTCGTCGACGAGGTGATCCTCCATCAGGTGCCGATTCTGCTCGGCCGCGGCCGGCCCTTCTTCCAGCCGCTCCCCGGGCATGTGCGCCTCCGCCTCGTCGAGGCCGTCCCGGCGCCCGGTGTCACCCACCTTCGTTACGAGGTCGAACGATGACCTCGTCGTCCGCCGACGATCACCGGCAGAAGTCCGCCCACAACCCACTCCAGGAGATGACCATGACGCTCGACCCCACTGTGCGCCGCGTGCTCGACGGCACACCTCTCGCCCACCTCGCCAGCGTCCTGCCCGATGGCGCCCCCCACACCGTCCCGGTCTGGATCGGGACGCACGGCGACCACATCGTGTTCCTCACCGGTCCGGGCTCGCGCAAAGCTCGCAACCTGCGCCGCGATCCGCGGGTCGCGCTCTCCCTGACTCCGCCCGGCGACCCGTTCCAGCCGGTCGTCGTCCGCGGCCGCGTCGTCGAGTGGCTCGAAGGCGACGCCGCCTGGACGATCGTCGACCAGCTGGCCGTCAAATACATCGGCCGGCCGTACTCACGAGACGAGGAGCGCGTCGTCGCGGTCATCGAACCCGAGCGGCAGACGGTGGGCCTCGCCTGAGCGGCGGCCACTTGGCCGTGCGCCCCAAGTCCCGCTTGTCGAGCCGGGCCTGTGCCACCGTCGCCCGGGTACGACCTCAATCGCCGGCCCGGTCTGCGGCTCGTTGTCACAAGTCGGGACGTCGCCCTGTCTTCGAGGCGGACCGTACGTCGCGAGATGACAGGAACAGACCATGCCACCAACAGGCACCATGATCCGGATCCGGGTCCGGATGAGTGCTCGTGCCGTCGACGAGCCGCACCGTACGTCGAGTCAGCTCGAGCTGCTGTTCGATCTCACCTTCGTGGTCGCTGTCGCGGCCGTCACCGCGCAGCTCGCGCACGACATCGCCGACGGTCACGGCCTGGCCGGGCTGGTGCCGTTCCTGCAGGTGTTCTTCGCGATCTGGTGGGCGTGGATGAACTTCACCTGGTTCGCCTCGTCCTTCGACACCGACGACATCGCCTACCGGCTGCTGACCATGGTGCAGATGGCCGGCGTGCTGGTCCTCGCCGCCGGTGTGCCCGCCGCCGCGAGCCACTCCGACTATGCCGTGATCACATTGGGCTACATCGTCATGAGGATCGGGCTCGTGGCCCAATGGCTGCGGGCCGGTCGCGAAGACCCGGCGAGGCGCCGCACCGCGCTTCGCTACGCCGGTGGTATCGCCGTCCTGCAGACGGGCTGGCTGTCACGGCTCGCCCTCGTGGAGACGGGAGTCCTGCCCTCGTCCCTCGGCCTGCCGTACTTCGCCTGCCTGGCCGCCCTGGAACTCGCGGTGCCGCGGTGGGCGGAGCGGGCCGGGGCCACCAATTGGCATCCGCACCACATCGCCGAGCGCTACGGCCTGTTCACGATCATCCTGCTCGGTGAGAGCGTGCTGGCGGTGAGCAGAGGGGTCGGGAGAGCGCTGGAGGCAGACGCGGACGGCGGCCCCTTCGTCGTGATCGCCGGCGCCGGTCTCGTCCTGCTGTTCGCGCTGTGGTGGTTGTACTTCCTCGGACCTGCGGGGGACGGTCTCAGTGACCGCCGTCATCGGTCCTACCTGTGGGGATACGGCCACTACGGCATCTTCACGGCTCTGGCGGCACTCGGTGCGGGGCTCGAGGTCGCGGTGGAGCGGAGCGGGCACGAGACCGGGTCCTCGCCGCTGGCGCTCGGCTACGCGATCGCCGTTCCGGTGGGCGTGTATCTCGCGCTGCTGTGCGCCGTACACGTGCTCGTCGTCCCACAGCCCGTCCTCGTGCCCGCCGTGGTGCTGGGATGCGTGGTCGTCGTCCTGACACTGCCGCTCGCGACGCCCTGGACCGGCATGGCCGGCGTGGCCGGCGTGGCCGGGGCGACTGCGGCCGTCTGCGTGTTGCTGATCGCCGTCACGATCCGGACGGCAGCCGCCCGCACCCGTCAGCGGCCGGAGAAGGATTCGACGGCAGCCGTCACAAGCCCGAGGGCTGTCCGGTCTTAGCTGGCGACCGGGCGGCGACGAGGCGGCCCGGCGGACCGAGGGGAAACGCGATGAAGATCACGGTAGTCGGCGGAACCGGCCTGATCGGGTCGAAGCTCGTGACGAAGCTGCGCGGGCAGGGGCACGAGGCGGTGGCGGCGTCGCCGAACACCGGCGTCAACACACTGACCGGCGAGGGACTGGCCGAGGTGCTGGCGGGTGCGCAGGTGGTGGTCGACGTCTCGAACTCGCCGTCGTTCGAGCGGGCTGCGGTGCTGGAGTTCTTCGAGACCTCCACGCGCAACCTGCTCGCGGCCGAGGCGGCGGCGGGCGTGGGTCACCACGTCGCGGTGTCGATCGTGGGGACCGAGCGGATGCCGGACAACGGCTACTTCGCGGCGAAGATCGCGCAGGAGCAGCTGATCGAGAAATCGGGAATCCCGTTCTCGCTCGTGCACTCGACCCAGTTCTTCGAGTTCGCCCGTGGCATCGCCGACGAGGCCACTGTGGACGGCACGGTGCACATCGCGCCCGTGCTCTTCCAGCCCATCGCGGGCGACGACGTCGCCGAGGCGGTCGGCCGGACCGCGGTGGGGTCGCCTCTGAACGGCAGGGTCGAGATCGCCGGCCCCGAGCAGTTCCGGATGGACGAGTTCTTCCGTCAGGCGCTGGCCGCCTGGGGCGACCCCCGCGAGGTGGTCGCCGATCCGCACGCGCGCTACTTCGGCAGCGAGCTGAGCGAGCGGTCGCTGGTGCCCGTCGACGACGGCGCCGTGCTTGGCGCGATCCGCTACCACGACTGGCTCGACCGCGCCGCCACCGGCCAATAGTCCAGTCCATCCATACGGGTGCGCACGCGATGACCGTGGTCCCTCCGCCCCGCAGGCCGCCGCGGTCGTCGCGTTCCCCGGGCCGAGCCATCCGCACAGAACAGAACAGAACAGAGAGGATCGATGACCGCTCCGAGCGACGAGTACGGATCCCTGCACGAACTCGAGATCGAAGTCGAGGAGGAGATGATCGAGGCCGAGCGCGGCCTTCCAGAAGAGGCGGCCGCCCTGCCCATCACCGAATGGCTGTTCGACCCGACGGACGTCGAACGCGCACGGATCGGCCTGCGAGGTCTGCTCGGCGCGGTCGAGGTGCTGGAGGACGACCTCCGGCCCGCCGGTCCCGTCGAGTAGAAGGCCCTCACACCGATATGCGTTCGCCCGGCCTTGGTCGAATATCAGTACCCAGCGCTGCCTGTAACCATCGGAGCTGCAGGTGTATTACCGCACGGCGACGTAGTCACCGAACTCGGGTACGCCGAGACGTTTACCGGTGTGATAGTTCCTCATCTGGAATGCGCACGAGCCGTTGTTTGAGAGGTTCCAATAGGAACCGTACCTGGAGGTGCAGACGCTAACAGTGGTTTGTGCCGGTTGAACGGCGGTTGTCTCCTTCCTTGACGATTTGACCGATCGCAGTCAGATTCGGAATGTCATCCGATGAAGGGCGGGGGCTGTTGATCGAATTCGGCGTGCTCGGACCGCTGGAGGTGCGGCGCGACGGGGTGGCCGTGGCGATGAAGCCGGCGAAGTGGCGTCGTCTGCTGGCATTGCTGCTGTGCAGGGCCGGGGAGCCGGTGGAGGTGCCGGCGTTGATCGAGGCGCTGTGGAACGGCCGGCCGCCCGCCAGCGCGCGCAAGAACCTCCAGTGCTATGTGCATCGGCTGCGGCGTTCGATCGCCGGGCAGGAGCACATCGTGCACAGCGCGGCCGGGTACGCGATCATCGTCGGGGTGGACCAGATGGACGCGCTGCGTTTCGCGGATCTGGTGGACCGCGGACAAGGCGCCTATGACCGCGGGGATCTCGAATCGGCCGGCGCCCTATTGCGGCAGGCGTTGAAACTCTGGCGGGGCACGCCGTACGCGGATGTCAGTGATGTCCCATTCGTGACGCAGGAGGTCCTGCGGCTGGAAGAGGCACGACTGCGCGCCCAGGAATTGAACGTTTCCGTGGATTTGGAGCTGGGCCGGCACAGTGCGCTGATCGGCGAACTGGGCCGGCTCGCCACGGCTCACCCGTATCGGGAGCGGCTGCGTTACTACTGGATGCTGGCGTTGTACCGCTCCGGTCGCCAGGCCGAGGCCCTGGAGGTGTTCCGCGACACGCGTGCCCTCCTGATCGAGGAACTCGGCATCGAGCCGGGGCCGGAGCTGCGTGCTCTCAACGAGCAGATCCTGCGCTCCGACCCTGCCCTCGGCCCCACGCGGGCCGCAGGACCGGTGGAGGTGCGCCCGGGCTTACCGGTACCACGGCAGTTGCCGAGTGACGTGCCCGCTTTCACCGGCCGGGCGAGTGTCCTCCACGCGCTGGACCGGCTGCTGCCCGACGACGGGACGGCTCCGGCTGGCGCGGTCGCGATCCCCCTCCTGTCGGGCACCGCGGGTGTGGGCAAGACGACGCTGGCGGTGCACTGGGCACATCGCGTCGCCGCCCGGTTCCCGGACGGGCAGTTGTATGTCAACCTGCGCGGTTTCGACCCGAACGGGCCGGTGATGACGCCGGGCGAGGCGGTTCGGGGTTTCCTGCACGCCCTCGGCGTCCCGGCGGACGACATTTCGCCCGCCCTCGACGCGCAGGTGGCGTTGTACCGCAGCCTGCTGGCCGGTCGACGGGTGCTGGTGGTGCTGGACAACGCACGCGACGCCGAGCAGGTGCGGCCGCTGTTACCCGGCTCGTCCGGTTGCGCGGCGGTGGTGACCAGCCGCGAGCAGCTGACCGGTCTGGTCGCGATGGAAGGCGCCTGCCCGCTCACCGTGGACCTGCTCACGGCCGCCGAATCCCGTCAGCTGCTCGCCGGGCGCCTCGGGGCCGGCCGGGTGGCGGCCGAGCCCCAAGCGGTGGAGGAGATCGTCGCGCGTGCGCGGGACTGCCCCTGGCGCTGGCGATCGTGGCGGCGCGGGCCGCCACCCGGCCCGCGTTCCCGCTCGCGGCCGTGGCCGACGCGTTGAGCGACAGCGGCGATCTGTGGGCGGTGTTCTCCTGGAGCTATCGGACCCTCGGCGCCCCGGTGGCGCAGCTGTTCCGGCTGCTGAGCCTGCATCCCGGCCCCGATGTCACGGTGCCCGCCGCGGCCAGTCTGGCCGGCGTGCCGCCGGCTCGGGCCCGGCGGCTGCTGGCCGAGCTGACCCGCGCCCATCTGCTCACCGAACAGGCCCCGGGCCGCTACGACACGCATGATCTGCTGCGCGCGTACGCCGCCGAGCTCACCCGGCGGTGGGACGGCGGCACCGATCGGCACGCGGCGCTGCACCGGATGTTCGACCACTACCTGCACACCGCTCACAGCGCGGCGTTGCTGCTGGACCCGTCTCGCGATCCGCTTTCCCTCGTCCCGGCACAGCCGGGCGTGACCGTCCACCCCCTCATCGATCACGATGAGGCGCTGGCATGGTTCGCCGCCGAGCACACGGTTATCATCGGCGCCGTCCAGCACGCGGCCGAGGCCGGGTTCGACACCCACGCCTGGCAACTGGTGTGGACCCTGGCCGATTTCCTGACCCAGCGTGGGCGCCACGACCCGAACGCCTCAGGGCTCGGCGACGACACCCTGACCCACTACCGGCACGCCCTGTCTCAGTGGGAGAAGCTGACCGAGTCGTCCGGCAAGGGCCGGACTCATCTCAGCCTCGCCCTGGCGTTCGCCCGGCAAGCCGGCTACTCCGACACGCTCCGCCACTCCGAGCAGGCGCTTCACCTGTTCCGCGCAGCAGGCCATCAGATCGGACAGGCCTTCGCCCTGGTGGGGATGTGGTGGGCGCACGGTCAGCTCGGCGATCACCGTCGAGCCCTGCCCGCCTGTCAGGAGGTCCTGTCCCTGTACCTGCAGATTGGCGACCGCTACGGCCAGGCGGCGGCCTGGGACAGCCTGGGTCAGACCCTGCACCACCTCGGCCGGCACGCCCAAGCCGTCGCGAGCTATCAGGAGGCTCTCACACTCTTCCAGCAGCTCGGCGAACGGTACGGAGAGGCCTACACCCTCACCCGCCTCGGTGAGACGCAGCGCGCCGCGGGCGAGCACGAGGCCGCCTACCGAGCCTGGCTGCGCGCCCTTTCCATCCTCACAGAGCTCGGGCATCCCGACGCCCACACCCTGCGGACCAGACTGCACGCCCTCTTTTTCGCCCCGACTCACGACGTCGCAGCGGCCAGGTAGCACTCCGGCCGATGCCGAGGAAGGCGGATGCCACCGGCATCCCAAGGTCGTGACGCCCATCACAGGACTGACCGCTCACTTGCTCCGATCACGGACGTCTCCTACTATTCCTACATAGTTACTAGGAATACGCCCGTCTCGGCAGGGACGGCGCGGAAAGGGGCGGAGCATGCCCGCGACGGCCGAGTCCGTGGACACCGTCTGGTTCACCCGCTGTCCGGTCCCGACGGCCAGCGGACTCGCCTACGCGACCGGCCGGCTGACCGCGCGGTACGCCGACCTGGGCGTCGAGGTCGGGATCCTCCAGGACGCGCC
This sequence comes from Microbispora sp. NPDC049633, assembly GCF_040675265.1. Classification (NCBI taxonomy): domain Bacteria; kingdom Bacillati; phylum Actinomycetota; class Actinomycetes; order Streptosporangiales; family Streptosporangiaceae; genus Microbispora; species Microbispora sp. NPDC049633. Next base: position 19,572 of record NZ_JBFAOO010000092.1, on the reverse strand, counting down.
GCTGGAGATCGCCCGGCACCACTACGACCACGACCTCGTCGGCCTGATCCGCGAAGGGGGCAACGTGCCCGCCATCGCGGCGCGGGCCGAGGGCGCCAGGACCCGCCTGGTCGGGCTCACCTGGATCGACGAGGGACAGTCGATCGTCGTCCGCCCGGACTCGCCGATCACCTCGCCGGCCGCCCTGCGGGGCGCGCGGATCGCCGTCCCCGGCTGGGCCGCCACGAGGGACACCAGCCATGCGCGCGCCATGGCCCTCCACGGGTTCAAGGGCGCGCTCGGGCTCGCCGGCCTGACGCTCGACGATGTGGAGTTCGTCGAGGTGCCGCTCGACCCGGTCGTTCCCCCGGGCCGTATCCGCGCCGAGCGCGCCGCGCCGCGGTTCCGCGAGCTGGACGAGCTGGCGGCCGGACGGGTCGACGCGGTCTACGTCAAGGGCGCCGCGGCGCTGGAGGCCGCCCACGTCCGCGGCGCGGTGGTCGGCATCGACCTGGACGCGGTGCCGTGGCGGCGCTCCAGGGTCAACAACGGAACCCCGCGGCCGATCACGGTGCACGAGGACCTGCTGCAGTCGCACTCCGAGCTGGTGGTCGAGTTCCTGGTCGAGACGCTGCGCGCGGCCGACTGGGCGACCGGCGATCCGGACGGCGTACGCGAGGTGCTCGCGGCCGAGACCGGGTCCGGCGCGCAGGGCGTCCTCCTGGCCTACCGGGAGGGATTCCACCGCACGCTCCACCCCACTCTGGACGAGGAGCGGGTGGACCTGCTGCGGATCCAGAAGGCGTTCCTGCTGCGTCACGGCTTCCTCAGCGCCGACTTCGACCTCGATGCCTGGATCGACCCGCAGCCCTTGCGGCTCGCGTACGAGCGGCTGGCCGCGCGGGACTGACCGCGGCCGCCTGTCGTCCCTCCCGTGCGCGCGGGACCGGTTGCCGCCTGTCATCCGCGCGCCGTCTTCCCCCATGCCCGTGCCGGCCGGCAGCGGCTGAGCCGCGCCGGTCACCGCCCGACCCCCCTTGCTCTCTCGAAAGGCCATGCGTTGATCAGCACATCCACCTCCGGCGGCCGCGGCTTCTCGGCCCGGCCCGCCGGTCGTGCACGCGTCCGCCGTCCCTTGTTCCTCACGGCGGTCGCCGCCGTCGGCGTGCTGCTGGCCGCCTGCGGCACGTCGGCGGCGTCGTCGGAGGGCGAGTCCGGCGCGCATGGCGTGGACACCGTCCGCGTCGGCGTCATCGCCGGTTCGCCCCCGGGTGTCTACTCCGCGATCGAGAACGGGTTCTTCGACAAGGAGCGCATCAAGGTCGAACTCGTGACGCTCAGCGGTGGCCCCGCGCTCGTCGCGGCCACCGAGGGCGGCTCCATCGACATCGCGTGGGCCGACATCTTCGCCTGGGCGGCCGCGATCGAGCAGGGCTTCAAATTGACGATCATCAACCCGGCCAACGCGCTGAAGCCCGGGCAGCCGGTCAACGTCATCGTGACGAAGCCGGGCAGCGGCATCACCTCGGCGAAGGACCTCGCCGGCAAGAAGCTCGGGGTGCCGGCGCAGGCGCTGACCACCGTGCAGATCAAGAAGTGGCTCGCCGACCAGGGCCTCGACCCGAACGGCCCGAAGTACACCACCGTGCAGGACCGCACCACCTCGGGCGGCCTGGTGGCCCAGGGCACGCTCGACGCCGCGGCCACCAGCGGCGCGTACGTCACCGCGTGGGAGGCGCAGTACGGCCTCACGGTGGCCGGCACCTTCGACTCCGGCGTGCCCGAAGGCGCGGCGACGTCCGGCTACGGTGCGCTGCGCAGCTTCGCCGAGGCGCATCCGGACCTGGTCAGACGCTTCGTGCGGGCCGTACGGCAGGGCGTGACCGCGTTCCAGTCGTCCGAGCCGCTCGCGCAGAACACGCTGCTGGTGAAGTACGGCGGCGCGGACGTCGCCAAGCTGGAGGCCAAGTATCCCGGCGCGCTGGACAAGGCGTCGGCGGCGACCAGCGGCGAGCTCAGCGGCCCGTTCGACGTGGCCGCCGAGAACAAGTGGATCGAGACGGGCGCGCGGTTCGGCGCGTTGAAGAAGCCCTTCGACCTCACGCCCTACCTGTGGTCCACCGCCACGGCCGACACCCCCTGACCATCCCCCACGAACGCCGGGAGCATCGATGGCGACATCAGCCGCACCCGCCGCGGCCGGGAGCGAACGTAGCTCGGCCGCGAGCACCGGGACCCTGCTGACGGCGGACGACGTCGCGAAGACGTACCGCACCCGCCGGCGGGAGGTGACCGCCCTGCGCGGGCTGTCCCTGGACATCGGCGCCGGGGAGTTCGTCGCCCTCGTCGGGCGGTCCGGATGCGGAAAATCCACGCTGTTGCGGCTGCTCAGCGGTCTCCTCCCCGTCACGACGGGACAGATCCGAGTGGCCGGGCAGCCGATCGACGGGCCGCCGCGGCAGGCGCGCTGCGTCTTCCAGGACTACGCCCAGTCGCTGCTGCCGTGGAAGACGGTCGCGGGCAACGTCCGGTTCGGGCTGCGGCACGCGTACGAACCGGAGGCGGGTGGTCACGACGAGCTGGTGGCCCACTACCTCGACCTGGTGGGCCTCGGCCACGCGGCCGACCGGTACCCGTGGGAGCTGTCCGGCGGCATGCAGCAGCGCGCGGCCATCGCCCGCGCGCTGGCCGCGCGGCCCCAGCTGCTGCTCATGGACGAGGCGTTCAGCGGCGTGGACGCCCTGAGCCGCGCCAAGCTGCAGGACGTCCTCCTGCACGCGTGGGCCGAGGAGGGGCTGACGGTGGTCTTCGTGACCCATGACATCGACGAGGCGGTCTACCTGGCCGACCGGGTCGTGGTGCTGCATCCCGAGGGACGCGGCGTGCTCGCGGACGTACGGACCGGCCTGCCCCGCCCGCGCGCCCAGGTGACCACGCGGGAGCTGCCGGAGTTCCTGCACCACCGGCGCGAACTGCTGCACCTGGTCCTGGACTGAGAGGACTCCGGCCAATGACCACCAACCCCACAGTGACGAGAGCCGCGGGCGCCGTACCGCTCCTGCAGGCTCCCAACCCCGCCGCCGTCGCCCCTGCCGCGGTGAAGCGCCGCCCCTGGTTCCTGCGCGCGCTGCGCAGCAGGCTCTTCGGCTGGCTCGTGTTCGCCGCGGCGCTGGTCGCCTGGCAGCGGTACGCCACGGTGAACCCGTCGCCCAGATACGCCACCGTGAGCGACGTCGCCGTCCAGTGGTGGGACCAGATCCTCGGCGGACCGCTGCTGACGGCGACCCTGCAGACCCTGCGCACGATGCTGATCGGCTACGGCGTCGCCGCCGTGCTGGCCGTGGTGATCGGAGTGCTCATGGCCCGCGTACGGCTCGTCTACGTGCTGCTCGAACCGCCGCTCGAGCTGCTGCGGCCGATGCCGATCTCGGCGGTGATCCCCCTGCTGATCCTCTACCTCGGCATCGACGACGCGATGAAGATCAGCGTGGTCGCGCTGGCGGCGTTCTTCCACATCCTGCTCAACGCCTACTCGGGCGCGGGGTCCACGCACCGCACGATGATGGACACGGCGCGCACCTTCGGGCTGACCTGGCGGCAGACGATGGCCGAGATCGTGATCCCGGCCGCCGCGCCCTCGATCTTCGTGGGGCTCCGCTCGGCGCTCGCCGCCTCACTGGTGATCTCCGTCGTCGTCGGCATGATCGCCGGCAACGACGGCCTCGGGCACCTTCTGATGATCCAGCAGCAGAGCTTCCAGGTGACCGACCTGATCGTCGGCGCGGCGACCATCGCGATGCTCGGCTACGCCCTCAACTCCGCGTTCCTGTTCATCGAGCGACGGGTCCTGCACTGGCACTTCGGCGCGACCCGCACCCACGACTGACCCCCTCCCGACCACACGCCTCGCCACACGCCCGACCCGCGACACGAAGGAAGACCGATGACCTCGACCCTGACCAGCCCCGTCCGTGAGGGCGAGTGGCTGAAGGCCGGTGAGCTGGTGCTGACCCCGGCCGACGCGGCCGTGCGCGCCGAACTCGTCCGGGCGGTGCGCCTGCTGCACCAACTGGGCGCGCTCCAGAACCCGTACTCGGCGAACGCGAGCGTTCGTCTGCCCAACTCCCCCGGCCACCTGCTGATCAACGCGAAGGGGCTGCCCGCCGACATCGGCGAGCAGGACTTCGGCGTGATCACCCTGGACGGCGAACTGGTCGCGGGCAAGCTCGGCCCGGGGGTGCGGCAGGTGCTCCAGATGCACACCCTTGCCTACACCCGTCCGGAGGTGAACGCCGTCATCCACACGCACTCGACGCACGCGACCGCGTTCGCGCTGGCCCACCGGCCGATCCCGCCGCACTACGAGCCGCTCGTCAACCGCGGGCAGACCCGCGACATCCCCTGCGCGCCGTACCGCACGCGCAACAACGGCGACCTCGGCGCGTCCATCGCCGGCCTGCTCGCCGAGCACCCCGGCACCAAGGCCGTCCTGCTGGCCAACCACGGGCTGCTCGCCTTCGACGACAGCCCGCTGAGCACCGCCCGCCTCGTCGCCACGATCGAGGAGGCGGCCACCTTGGAGATCCACGCCGCCGCCCTGGGCGGATCGAAGCCGATCGTCCCTTGAGTACACACACCAGCACGAGCACGAGCACGACCGACGGAGCGCGCCGATGACCGAGACCGACCTTCTCCCGCCGCTTCCGGAGCGCAGGCTGGAGATCCTCTGGTACCTGATCGCCAACGACGGCAGATATCCATGGGACCCGAAATGGAAGCGGCCGGTCGACTTCGAGTACGTCCAGGCGTGGGCGAAGTCGATCGACGTCAACGGCTTCTACGGCGCGCTGCTGGCCACCCAGCCGACCGGCGGCATGGACCCCTGGATCACGGCGGCCTCGCTGGTGCCCACCACCCGGCGGATGAAGTTCGTGATCGCGGTGCACCCCTCGGTGTACACGCCGACGTCGCTGGTGAAACTCGCGACGACGCTCGACCAGAACTCCGGCGGCCGGGTCATCCTGAACATCGTGAGCGGGCACATCGGGCTCGAGGCCGCCGGGGTGCACCTCAAGCACGAGGAGCGTTACGAGCACACCGACGAGTTCCTCACGGTCTACCGGGCGCTCATGCGCGGGGAGCGCGTCGACTTCGACGGCAAGCACCTCAAGATACGGGGGGCGGAGGCCGCGTTCCTGTCGCTGCGGGATCCGTACCCGCCGCTGTGGTTCGGCGGCGCCTCGCCGGTCGCCCGTGACGTGGCGGCCAAGCACATCGACAACTACCTCACGTGGGGCGAGCCGCCCGCCGAGACCGCGGAGCTGATCGCGGACGTACGCGCCCGGGCCGCCGGGCACGGCCGCTCGATCCGTTTCGGAATCCGGCTGAACCTGATCGTCCGGGACACCGACGAGCAGGCCTGGGCGGCGGCGCAGGACATGCTCGACCACGTGGACGACAGCATCGTCGCGCGGGTGCAGGCCGAGTCGGTGAAGCAGGAGTCCGTGGGGCAGGCGCGGCAGCTCGCCTTCCACAAGGGCGTCAAGCCGCGCTTCGCCCAGGAGCTCGAGGTGTATCCGAACGTGTGGTCGGGCTTCGGCCTGATCCGCGGAGGCCCCGGCATCGCGCTGGTCGGCAGCCCCGAATCGGTCGCCGCGCGCATCCGCGAGTATCACGCCCTGGGGATCGACTCGTTCATCGTCTCGGGCAATCCGCTCTTGGAGGAGACGTACCGCTTCGGCGAGCAGGTGATGCCGCTGCTGCCGGTGACGCACGACGACCCCGGCCCGCTGCGGCCCGCCGGCTACACCCGGCCGCGGACCGCCGCGCCGTCGCCGACCGGCGCCTCCTCGCTCGTCGCCGCCGGCTGACCCGGCGAAACGCGGCGACCTCGCCGGGCACGCCCTGCTCCGTCGAGGTCGCCGGACGCGGCTCCCGCTGCTCGGCCCCTCCGCGCCCGCGCGGGAGGACGGCTACGGCGTGCGGGGAAGCCGGACCGTGACGAGGAGACCCCCGTCGGGGCGGGCAACGAGGTCGAGTGTCCCGTCGTGGGCGCGGACGATGCTGTGCACGATGGCCAGGCCGAGGCCGACGCCGGCGTGTTCGCCGGTGCGTACGCGTTCTGTTCCGCGCCGGAAGGGCTCGGTGAGGGTCGGCACCAGTTCCGGTGGGAGCCGAGGGCCCGTGTTCTCGACCCGCAGCACGCTGGTGTCGCCGTACGCCTCGGTGTGGACCCTCACGGCGCCGCCGGCGGGGATGTTGTGCACGATGGCGTTCTGGACGAGGTTCGTCACCATCCGCAGCAGGAGCTCGGCGGAGCCGCTGGTCCGGGCCGCCCCGCCGGTGACGTCCAGTGTGATCCGGCGCTGTTCGGCGAGGGGCAGCAGTGTCTCGGTGGCCTCTTCGGCGACGAGGGAGAGGTCGACGCTCTCTCGGATGAAGTTTCCGCGGTCGCCGCGGCTGAGCAGCAGGAGGGCCTCGGTGAGCTCGATCGCCCGCTGGTTGACGGTGTGCAGGCGTTCGATGAGTTCGTCCCGGTCCCGTGTGGGATCCTTGCGTGCGACGTCGAGGAGCGTCCGCGAGATCGCCAGCGGGGTGCGCAGTTCGTGGGAGGCGTTCGCGGCGAACCTCCGCTGTTCGGCGACGTGGGATTCGATCTGTTCGAGCATGGTGTCGAAGGCGTCGGCGAGTTCCCGGAATTCGTCCTGGCGGCCCTTCATGCGGATCCGGTGGGACAGGAATCCGCTCGCGGTTTTCCGGGTGGCATCGGTGATCTGTGTGAGTGGTGCGAGCATCCGGCCGGCCAGGAGCCATCCGCCCATCAGGCCGAACGCCAGCAGAAAGGCCAGTGCCTGGGCCGCGCGGGGGACGAAAGCGCGCTGGAGGTCGGTGCGGTTGGGGATGAACGGCGGGGCCGGCGCCCAGGGCCCGCCGCCCCTCAGTCCGGTGATCCACACACCGTCGGGCACGTAGCGCAGCAGGAACACCCACACCACGGCCAGCAGGAGAGCGCCGGCGAGCATGAGGAACGCGGCGTAGCTGATGGTGAGTTTCAACCGGGCGCTGAGCCCTGGGCGCCTGCTCATGCGTGCCTGCTCATGCGTGCCTGTTCATGGGTGCCTGGTGTCCGTGCCGGTGTCGATCCGGTAGCCGACGCCGGGCACCGTGGCGATGAGCCAAGGTTCGCCGAGTCGTTTGCGCAGCGCGGAGACGGTGATGCGGACGGCGTTGGTGAACGGGTCGGCGTTCTGGTCCCAGGCCCGCTCCAGGAGCTCTTCGGCGCTGACGACGCCGCCCCCGGCGGCGACGAGGACTTCGAGCACGGCGAACTGCTTGCGGGTGAGCGCGACGTAGCGCCCGTCGCGGAAGACCTCCCGGCGGAACGGGTCCAGCCTCAGGCCCGCGATCTCGATGACCGGGGGCCGGGCGTGCGCGCGCCTGCGGTCGAGCGCACGCAACCGCATCACGAGCTCTCGAAGGTCGAACGGTTTGGTGAGGTAGTCGTCGGCGCCGAGCTCGAACCCGGACGCCTTGTCGTCGATCCGGTCGGCGGCGGTGAGCATGAGGATCGGGATGCCGCTGCCCGACGCGACGATCCGCCGGGCGACCTCGTCACCGGAGGGGCCGGGGATGTCGCGGTCGAGGACCGCGAGGTCGTAGGAGTTGACGCTGAGCAGTTCCAGGGCGGCGTCGCCGTCGCCGGCGATGTCGGCGGCGATCGCCTCCAGCCGCAGACCGTCACGGACGGCTTCGGCCAGGTAGGGCTCATCTTCCACGATCAGCACGCGCATGTCTGAAGCCTACGCAGCACAACATATCGCCAAGGTATGCGAAGACCTGCGCACACCGGACATGCGGCTCACCCTGCCGACGCCGGCGCGGGGCGAGGCCGGTCCGACGGCGCTCGCGCCGCCGTGACGCGCCACCAGCGGCGCGACGCCAGCGCGGCCAGCACGGCGCCGGCGGCGTTGACCAGTACGTCGTCCACCGAGGACACCCGGTCAAGCCGCAGGACGTACTGGGCGATTTCTACCGCGACCGAGCAGCCTGCCCCGAGCGCCAGGATCCGCGGCACGGACGCCAGCGCCTCGAACCGCATCGGGGCGAAGAACCCCAGCGCCGCGAAGATCAGCAGGTTGCCGCCGATGCCGATCGGCCCCATCGTGAGCAGGTCCCGGAGCGGGATCAGACTCAGCCGGCCGGGGACGATGCCGGCCCCCGGGCCCGGCATCATGGTGATCCATACGAACGGCACCGTCCCGTAGACCATGCCCACCTCGGCCAGCGACGTCCGCCACGCCGATGCGGCGCCGGCGGCACGCCGCCCGCGCGCCAGCGCCCACACCACGAGGGCGGCCAACGGCAGCGCGACCAGCGTCATGAGCAGCACGCCGTTCTCCGTGTCGTAGCAGCCGTGCCACCGCCCGGCGAAGCACATCGGGGCGGACATCAGGAGCGGCCGCCGTACGACGAACGCCACACCCGCCAGGCCGAGGATCGCCAGGCCGACGAGCACGACCCCGCGCGTACGGCGGAGCGGTGCGGACAGGGATGCGCTCCGCTTCATCAGCCGCCCGACCCCCCGCCCGTCCCCCCGTCGGGCGAAGCCCCGGTCACGGCCTGCATCTCCCGCCCGATCATGTCCTGCAGCGACACGCCCTCGCTGTTGCCGAGAATGACGCCGACCCAGCCGGTGTCCGGGTAGATGCTCCAGTTCGCGCCGACACCGGGGTTGCCCCCGGCTCGCTGGAACATCCACTGGCCGCCGACGATCTCGATCGCGATCCCGTACGCCCCGAACGACGCCGGCCCATGAGGGATCTTGGCCGCGGTGAGCACGTCGGCCCAGGGCCGGTCCAGCAGCGTGCCGTCGCCCAGCGCCCGCGCGAACCGGACCAGATCCGGCGCGGTGGCGAAGCCGCCGTCCCCGGGGGCGTCGATGAAGGCGCGGCCCGGGTTCTTGCCCAGCATGTACGAGGCGGGGCTGCCCTTGTCGAGGTTGCGGAGGGCGTCCACCTGGCTGCCGTCGGCCAGCGTCATGTACGGATGCGCGATGTTCCTGCCGCTGAGCCACTGCGGCCTGGTGTAGAACGCCGAGCCGGTCATGCCGCACCGCTTGAAGATGTTCTTCTCGACGTAGTCCCAGTACGTCATGCCGCTCACGGCCTCCACGATCAGCGGGGGGATGGTGGCCTCGGCCTCCTGGTGGGTGGTGCTGGGAACGCCCGGGACACCCACCAGTTTCGCCAGCCGGGTCCGCCGCTCATAGTAGTCGTGCACCTCCTCCCGGCTCTGGAAGACGCGATGCACGTCCTCCGCCGGGCTGTCGAGCCCGGAGGAGCCGGACAGCAGGTGGTGGATGGTCACCTTGGCGGCGACATCCTTGGCGAAACCCTTCAGGTATTCGCCCACCGGGTCGGACAGCCGCAGCTTGCCCCGCTGCGCCAGCTGCAGAATGGCCACCGCGTGGAACGGTTTGCCGGCCGAGCTGAGGCTGAACGCGGTGCCCTCGTGGTTGGGAATCCTCTTCTCCCGGTCCGCCATGCCGTAGCGGCGGGACAGCACCGTGCGGCCCCGGTGCGACAGCATCACCACACCGGAGAACTTGCCCTCGGCGGCCAGCCGCGCCACGAACCGGTCGTAGGCCCCGCCGGGCAGGGTGTCCCGCGGGATCCGGTCGCGCCGGGACGAGCCGGGGGGAGACGAGGCGGCGTGGCCGGCCCCGGCGCTCATCAGCGGCCCGCCGGCCGTCACCACACCGGCGGCCGCCAGCCCGCCCCATTTGACCAGCCGCCGCCGGTCGATGCCCCGTATCGAACTCGCGTCCATGATCACGGCCCTTCCTGGGTCGACGAATCCGGCGCTGACAGTGATGCGCGCTGATTCACGCCCTCATCGAAGACGCGAGGCTGTTGCGGTGGCGTATGCGGTTTTCGATACGTCCGCGATACACCGCGGCCAGACCGCCCGGCCCGGCGTGACCGCGTCGTAGTGCGCGGCGAACCGGGCATCGGCGGCGAACATCCGCCCGATGCGGGTGTGCATCGAATGGGTGCGGTCGAAGTACCGCGACACTGGACGCTGTCGCCCCAGCGGTCCTCGGCCTCGCCGGCCCAGGCGGACTGCCAGGTGTTGCCGACGATCTCGACCTGCTCCTTCCGGCGTCGGCCGCATGCCGGCGCTCGGCTGGGGGCGTTCCCGGCTCGCGGATCGCAGCGATTGGAGAGGGCGTCCGCACCGGATTTCGCCAAAACCGGAAACGTATCGGCGGTTTCGCTGCCGAGGCGATTCCCAAACAACCGCAGCCCGCTTATCCGATTCTCATCACACCAGCTCAGAGTAGGTTTTCTCGCGATGTCTCCCTATCGCGACGTGACCTCTCCGGCGGGAAAGTCTCATCCGATGTTCAGTCCCGATGAGAATTCGATGAGACGGTGTCGCGGCCCGTTCAGCGTCTTCTCAGACGCCGGGCAGGCCGTTCACGCGAGCCCGTGGACGGAACCCGCTCCCGATGCCGGGACGCCACGGCACACTTGCGGGCATGACAACCGCCCCCCAGGCGCCGACGTGGACCACCGCCGCCCGGCGCCACCGTTTCGCCGCCTTCCTGGTCGACAACCTGATCCTTCTCGCAGCCAACACTCTGATCGGACTGGTGCTGGGGACTGCCGCCCAGCCCGAGGCCGGCGAGGCGGACTACCTCACCACGCTGCTCAACCCCTACGCGGAGGGCGGTTGGCCCCTGCAGATCGCGATCATCGCTGCGAACGCCGCCTATTTCTGGGTGCAGCACGCCCTGTGGGGCCAGACGCCCGGCAAGCGCCTGTACCGCCTGAAAGTGGTGACCGCCGCGACCGGAGCGACACCGGCCCATCGTCAGGTGGGGATCCGGACGCTCGTCCACCCTCTCCTGAGCTCGGCGGCCCCGTATCTCGGGCCGGTTCTCTATCTCGTCGACGCCCTGTGGATCTTCGGCGACCCCGGGCGGCGCTGCCTGCACGACGTCATCGCCGGGACCGTCGTGGTGGACGTGCCCGCCTAATGCGCGAAGGCGCCGAGGGCGTCCGGATTCCTGATCGGGCTCGTCGTCATCGTTTCCGTCTTCGCCGCCTTCGTGCTGGTCACCACGCTGCTGGCGGCGTAGTCCCCGGTCACCGCTCGTCGGCCGGAGCACCGTACCCGGACGCCCGGAACAGGAAGGATCCCCAGGAGCGGTAGGGCCGCCACGCCTCGGCCACCTTCCGGTACGCGGCGGGCGGCGCGTCCTCCGGCAGGCCGTACGCCTCGCGCAGGATCGCGAACAGGCGGGGTTCGTCGCCCGGGAACGCGTCCGGCTCGCCCGCGCCGCGGATCAGGATCAGGCCCGCCGAGAACGGCCCCACGCCGGGCAGGGCGCGAAGCTCGGCCAGCGCATCCGGAGGGTCGAGCGCGCGCAGGTGCTCGGCGGTGAGCACGCCGTCGAGCGCCGCGCGGGCCAGCCCGCGCAGCCACTCCTCCTTCTGCGCGGGCAGGCCGAGGCCGCCCGCCTCCAGCAACGTCATGGGCGGGGGAAAGGCGGCGTACGGCTCCCCGTCCACCGTCACCCGCGCGCCGTACCGCTCCGCGATGCGCTGTTTGATCCGGGCGGCGATGAGCATCGACGAGCGCTGCACGATGACCGCCCAGCAGGCCGCCTCCCAGGGGCTCCAAAAACACAACGGCCGCAGTCCGGGGCTCTTCCGTTGCAGGTCGCCGAGCACCGGGTCGGTCTCACCCGCCTCGGCGAAGCCGGAGCCGTCCACGTCGAGCGACAGGATGCGCGCCACCTCGCCCCGGATCGCCGGCCCGGCGGCCCGTGTCGTGGCCACGGCGACCCCGTCCGGCGCGGCGGTCACGGTCACGCCGATCGGCAGCCAGTCGGACTCGGCGCAGTAGGCGAAGCGCAGCGCCCGCCCGTCGGAGGGGAGCCCGCTGGTGGCCGGCCAGTCCTCGACGAAGCGCAACGTGGCGTCGAAGTCGAACGGGCCCTGCGCCGTGAGCGTGAAACCGTGCCTGGTCATGGGCCTCATCGTACGAGCCCGGACAGACAAAGGATCTTGCCGCCCGGTGCGGCCGCCGCCCGTCCCCCGCCCCGCCGGCACGCCACGAGACCCCGCCGCCCCACCCGAAAGATTTCGGACAAGGACTTGCAAGTTTCACTGTTCTCATACCACTCTTGTTGCCTATTCTTCCGTTGCTGCGGGATTTCCGGAGCACCCCAAACCGGACTAACCAGCACTTATATCCCCATCGCGGAACAGGGCATCGTGGCGAAAATTTCGGTGACATGTGGTAAATGGAGGCGGGTTCACCCTGCCCGGCCTGCTTGCCCACCGCGCGCAGGAACGGCCCGGCCGTGGCATGCGCGGGTTGTGCATCCGACCGCGCCAGGACGGGGTCGTACGAGAGGAAGGTGCGGCGTGACGGCGGAGGAGTACACGCGCCGGCTGGCGCAGTTGATCTCAGAGGTGTCGGATGGCGAGATCACCGTCGAGGAGGTGCTCGCCGCCGGACACTCACTGTCGGCGCTCGGCCTCACCTCGCTCGCGCGGATCCGGCTCATCGACGCGATCGAGCACGCCTTCGACGTCGAGATGGACCTGAGCGACGAGCTGGCCACCTTCGAGGACGTCGGCACCCTGTCCGCCCTGGTGGCCCGGGCCAGGCCCGTCGGAGGGACGACACGCGCATGGTGACGGTGGCGTTCAGCGGCGCGCGGGACGGAGAGGCGCCGCTGACCTGGGGACAGCGACTGATATGGCGGGCGGTCCACCTGATGGGCGACAGCCAGACGTTCCTGAGCTGCCCGTGGGTGCTCCCGGTGTACGGCAGACGTGACCTCGGCAGCGTCCTGGACGCGCTGCGCGTGCTGCTCGAACGCCACGAGAGCCTGCGTACGACCTTCGCCCTCACTCCGGAGGGGCCGGTGCAGCGGATCGCACGCGGTGGCGAGCTGACCGTGGGCGTCGTGGAGGCGGGACAGGACCGGGCGCTGCGGGTCGCCGAGCGGGTCGCGGGCGAGCTGGGCCGGACGGCCTTCGTCCACGACCGGGACCTGCCGCTGCGCTGCGCCCTCGTCGTCAAGAACGACCGCCCGATGGCGCTGGCGATCGCCTTCTCCCACCTGGCGGTGGACTTCCAGGCGCTGAACACGCTGTCGGAGGAGTGGAAAGTCCTGCTGCGCGGCGAGAAACTGCCGCCCGCCGAGTGGCAGCCGATGGACCAGGCGGCCGCGGAGCGCGAGGAGCCCTACCCCGCACGCTCGGCCAAGTCCATCCGATACTGGCACTCCGTGCTGGCGGACGGGCCGCTCGACGTGTTCGACCATCCGCCGCGCGAGGCGGACGACCCGCGGTTCATCGAGGTCGGCATGGAGTCGGCGGCGCTCGCCGTCGCGGCGCAACGGCTGGCGGAGCGCTGGACGATCAGCACGACCAGCGTGCTGCTCGCCGCCTGCGCCACCGTGCTGGCGACGGTGAGCGGCCGCCCGCGCGCGGTCATGCAGCTCGTGCACAGCAACCGCCGCGACGCGCGCACCCACGCGATGGTCGGCACCGTGGAACAGGACGGCCTGTTCGTGCTCGACCTGCCCGCCACGGACTTCGCCGCCGCCTGCCGGGCCGCGCAACGGGGGGCGCTCAGGGCGTACCGCAACGCGCACTACGACCCGTTCGAGATGCAGGCCATGCGGGAGGAGATCGGCCGCCGCCGCGGCCGGGAGCCGGACCTCGACGCGTTCTTCAACGACAGGCGGACCGTCGGCACCTGGCCGGGACTGCCTCCCGTCGGCGCCGACGAGGACGTGGCCCGCCTCACCGGGCAGACCCGGACGTACGTCACGAACGCCTGGCCGGGTGTCCGGTTCAAGGCGTTCTTCACGGTCGTCTCGGCCCCCGACACCGGGAAGCTCAGCCTCATCGTGGACACCGCCTACCTGCCCCGGGAAGTCGCCGAGGGCATGCTGCGCGGGGTCGAGGCCCTGCTGGTCCGCGCCCTCACCGAGGACGTCCCGATCACCGCGGTCCCCCGGATCTGCGGCATCGGCCCGTACGCAGGGAGCCCGACCTAAGTCAGCCAGGAACCGCGGGTAGCGCGCACGGCCGTCATCGGCGATCCGAGGGTGGGCGGTCAGGACTGCTGGACCGCCAGGCGCAGGCCGAAGCCGATGACGATGAGACCGGTGAGCCGGTCCAGGGCGCGCTTGACCGCGGGCCTGCGCAGCCAGCCCCGCATCATGCCGGTGAACCCGATGAGGACGACGCTCCACACGAGCGCCTCGCACACGTGGACGCCCGCCAGGAGCACGCCCATCACCGCGTGCGGCACGCCCTCGGGCATGAACTGGGGCAGGACCGCGACGTAGAACGCGCCCACCTTCGGGTTGAGCAGGTTGGTCAGCAGGCCCCGCCGGAACGCCTGTCCCCACCCGGCGTCCGCCGGGCCGGGCTGCGCCGCGTCGTCCGCCCGGCTGTGGCGGCTGTGCCAGAGCATCCGGCCGCCCATCCAGATCAGGTACGCGACGCCCGCCCACCGCAGCACCTCGTACGCCACCTGGGAGGCGGTGAGGAGCGCGGACAGGCCGGCGGCCGTGAGCAGGCCCCACAGCAGGGTGCCGGCCTGGATGCCGAGCACCACGGCCCAGGCCGGCCTGCGGCCGGCGAGCAGCGACGTACGCAGGATCAGGGCGGTGTCCAGGCCGGGCGTGAGCGTGAGGAATGCCACGATGATCGCGAACGAGGCGAGCGCACCATAAATGTCCACGATCGGTCACCGTAGTCCACGCCCGCATCTCCGCATGGAGGGATTCCGGACGCGGGGCGGCGTCGGCGACGCGTCACGCGGTACGCGACGCGATTACGACGGCGACAGGACCAGGACCGCGTGGTCGGGTGACACGCTCACCAGCCGGAGGCGGATGTCGCCGATCCTGCCGGGCCGTCCCAGGGCCAGTGTCAGCCCGCCCTCCGTCCGGCAGCGGCCGTTGACGCAGTCCTGGCTGACGCCGGTGTTCATGCCTTCGACGTGGAAGGCGCCCCCGCCCGCTTCGAAGCGCAGCCGCAGCTCGCCCCGATCGAGCGAGACGATCGTGATCGCGTCGAGGCCGGTCTTCCGGTCGAGCCGCAGCCGGTCCCCCGGGCGGACCGTCACCTCGCAGTCCGCGTCCCGGCACGCCTGCGGGTCGTCCGCGGCCGTGACGGCCGAAGGGGCGGGCGAGGGCGAGGCCGCCACGGAGGACGTGGCCGTCGCCGGTCCACCCGTGGCAGCGGATCGCGGGTGCACCTCAGGCTGCGGCGTCCCGCACGCCGTGAGCAGCACGGTCATCGGTACGGCGACGAGGCCGGCCCGGCCGACCAGGCGGGACGCGTACGGCCCTGGACGCATGACTCTCCCCCGCGACGGCTGCGCCGTTCCGTGGCGCCGGCGACGGGCCGTCTCCGCCGTGGCGGGGACGCCCGGGCCCGATGCTCAACGTGGTCGAGCCTTCCCCCGGCACGGCGGCCCCAATCGGAAGATCGGGAGTCACAGGCTGAGGGCGCCGGTGATCTGGCGGGCGGTCCTGCGTACGGCCGCGCCCAGGCGCGGCAGCGCCGCCGTCCCCACCACTCCCGCCGGGGCCGCGACCGCCACGGCCATGCACACCCCGCCGTCCGGGCCGAAGACGGGCGCGGCCGCGCAGCACACGCCCTCGGCGAACTCCTCCCGCGCGTAGCCCACGCCCTCCCCGCGAACGGCGGCGAGTTCGCGTTCCAGCGCGGCCGGGCCGGTCACCGTGCGGCCCGTCACCGTGCGGCCGGTCACCCGCCGCAGGGCCGGGGTGGCGAGGAACGCCGTGCGCAGGCCCGCGTCGTGGGCGAGGAGCACCTTGCCCGCGGCCGTGCAGTACAACGGCGCCCGGTCCATGCCGTCGGATGGCGATTTCACCCGGTTGTGCCCATACAACCGCTCGACGTACGCGACCTCGAATCCGTCCGGCACGGCCAGGTTGACCGTCTGCCTGGTGGCCTCGTACAGCTGGAGCAGGTGCGGCAGGACCGCCCTGCGGGAGCCGGGCAGGCGACGCCCCTGGATCGCCCAGCCGCGCGGCGCCACGAGGTCGGCGGCGCGTCCGCCGACCGTGTAGTCACCGCCCGTGCGCGTGACCAGGCCCCGCCGCTGCAGGGTGCCGAGCAGGCGGTGCGTGGTGGTTTTGGAGAACCCGGTGGATCGGTGCACCTGAGTGAGGTTCATCGGCCGCACGCCGGCGGCCAGGCACAGGAGGATCTCGATCCCGCGTTCCAGGCTGCCCAGGGCGGAGGCCGCCTCCGCCCGGCGGGCGCGATCCGACGCTGCTAACAAGCCCACCCCGCGACGCTCGTGAGATAGATCCTTACAGGCCAGCGGTCACCCTAGCCGCGCCGCGCCGCGCATGAGGGGAGAACGCGGTTACTACGCGGGCGTCGCCAGCCCGGCCTGGCGGCCGACTCCGTCGCACTGGTTCACCGGCCCTCCCCCTCGACGGCGGCCTGCAGCGTCCTCGAACCGCCGGCCGGGGAGCTTCACCGAGCCCCCCGGCCGACGCCGGGCCTCAGTTCACCTCGACGCTCTCCAGTACGCCGAGGGCGTCGGGGACCAGGACGGCCGCCGAATAGTAGGTGGTCACCAGGTAGGAGATGATCGCCTTGTCGTCGATGCCCGTGAAACGCACCGACAGGCCGGGCTCGTACTCGTCCGCCAGCCCGGTACGGCGCAGGCCGACCACGCCCTGCTTCTCGGCGCCGGTGCGCATCACGATGATCGAGCTGAGCCCGCCCTCGGTGACCGGGATCTTGTCGCAGGGCAGGATCGGCACCCCCCGCCACGCCATGACCGTCGCCCCGTTCACCTCGGTGACGTCCGGATACACCCCGCGCCGGGTGCACTGCCTCCCGAAGGCGGCGATCGCCCGGGGATGGGCGAGGAAGTAGTGCGAGCTGCGCCGCCGGGCGAGCAGCTCGTCGAGGTCGTCGGGGGTGGGCGGGCCGGAGCGGGTGTGCACGCGCTGCTTGAGATCGGCGTTGTGCAGCAACCCGAAGTCGCGGTTGTTGACCAGCTCGTGCTCCTGGCGCTCCCGCAACGCCTCGATCGTCAGCCGCAACTGCTGCTCGGTCTGGTTCATCGGCTCGTTGTACAGATCCGCCACCCGCGAATGCACCCGCAGAATCGTCTGCGCCACACTCAGCTCGTACTCACGCGGCCCCAGCTCGTAGTCCACGAACGTCCCCGGCAGCGTCGCCTCACCCTCATGCCCCGCCGCCAGCGCGATCTCCGCCTCGCCATACCGGTTCACCGGCCGCGCCACGGGGGGACGGCTGAGATGCGCGCGCAGGCCGCCGGACAAGGCGGTCAGGTTGTCCAGCGCCGGGCGCTCGAGGACGAGAACGATGCAGGAGGTGAGGGCCCTGGCGGGCGCGGCCCCCGGACCGGTGAGGTCGCCCAGGTGATCTCCGTCGGCCAGGACCTGGAGCAGTGCCTCGCCGCCGTACGCGCCGGCGCCGACGCGTGTGATCTTGCCGTGGGCGACGAGCACCACCTGTCCCGGCGGCACCGGATCGTCCGGGCGCAGGTCGTGCTGGACGAACCGGTCGGCCAGCGCCCCGAGGGTGTCCAGGTCGCCGAACCCGCGCAGGGACGGCAGCTCGCACAGCTCGGCCGGGACGACCCGCACCCGTGCCCCGGTGGAGACGAAGCTCACCCGTCCGTCCCCGACCGTGCAGGTGAGACGGCGGTTGACCCGGTAGACGCCGCCCTGGACGTCCGTCCACGGCAGCACGCTCAGCAGGTGCCGGGGAGTGATCTCCCGCATCTGCGGCGGCGTCTTGGTGGTGGTCGCCAGGTTCTGCGCGGCGGCCGTGCTCAGGGTCAGACGCGACTCGGTCATGACGCCCCCACCGGGAGCGGATCAGCGGGCGCCGTGAGATCGGACGGCGCGAGAGCGGGCGCCGTCACGGACGACGCCGTGAGCGCCGGCGACCCGAAAGCGGGCGGCGCCCTGTGTACCGGCGGCGCCAGGGAGAGGATTCGCGCGGTGGCCGTGCCGAGGCCCGTCGGGCCCTGGGACCACCGGGCCGCCGGGCCCCTGCGCAGTTCCTCCTCGAAGTAGCGCCGGGACCGCTCGTGCCAGCGCAGGATCGCCGCCATCCAGTTGCGCAGGTCGGACACGTATCCCTCGACCGAGTCGCGCACGACCTCCCGCGCCTCGATGCGGTCGAGCAGGGCGGGCAGGTCGACGGTGGTGATGTGCTCGAACTGCCTCATCCGGCTGGTCATGAGCGCGTCCACCACGGTCACCGCCTCGTCGGGCGCGCAGCCGAGGAAGGTGCCCAGCACCACGACGGCGTTGTGCATCTCCCCCTCGAACTGGACCTCCTTCTGGTAGGAGAACAGGTCGTTCAGCAGACACGCGTAGTCCTGCGCGGCATCGGTCATGCCGAGGAACTCGCGGGTGCGGTGGATCTCCATGGGGATGACCCGGCCCGGAGCCAGCCTGGCCAGGCTCATCGTCATCTGCGAGCCGAACGTCCTGCGCCGCATCTCGATGTAGTCGATCGGCTCGGGCACGCGGTGCTGGGCCTGGTTGGCCAGCTCCCACACCCAGCTGTCGATCATCTCTTCGACCGCGGCGCGGAAGGCCTGGCGGGAACCCTCGGGCAACGGCTCGGCGGTGCGCGGCCACAGGTCGGCCAGCCCGCGTTCCAGCCCGGTCATCGGGGTCAGACGCGGAACGAGGTCCAGCGGCATGAACTCCTTGAGCCGCCGGTTGCCGAGCTTCGCGCCGACCAGGTCGCGCGCGGGCCCGTAGACCCGGGGATAGTAGTCGTCGCCGTACGTCCCCCAGGCCAGCCAGTTGGTGGCCAGGATCAGCTCTGCGGCCGTGGCGTCCGGGTTGATGCCGGACGCGCACAGGGCGAGGTCGAAGCCGACGAGCTGCGGTTCGTTCCACACGGCGGTCGCGGGAATGCCGGGGACCCCGTCGAAGAAGCCCATGGCGGCACACCATTCGACGTCCGCCGTTCGCGCCTCCTCCAGATGCGGGTTGTCGCGCACCTCGAACGGCATGTACGGCTTCGGCGGCCGTACCGAGACCTGCTGGTACGGCGTGTGCGTGTGGTTGCGCAGGCCGCCCGCGCCCGTGAGGTGGGCGCGGGAGACGTTCACGCCGAGCGGCCCGGGGAGGCTCCCGGACTTGGTGTAGCGGCTGGAGGCGGTGTGCCAGGCGTGTCCTCCCGCCTGCCAGTCCTGCAGTCCCTTCACGTAGCTCAGGATCAGCGCCTGCTCGGGCGGCAGGACCCCTTCGTCGGTGAAGAGGGCCGGAAGCTCGGTCAGCGCGGTGTGCTCGAACTGGTGCAGCCGGGAGGTGAGCAGATCGTTGGTGATCTCCACGGCCCGCGCGGTGTCGCAGCCGAAGAAGCGCTCGCAGACCAGCACGCAGTTGGACAGCTCGCCCTCCTTCAGCACCTCCCGCTCGTAGGAGAACAGGTCGTTGCGCAGGTGCACGGCGTCGGCGAACGACTCCGTCAGCACCCGGATCGGCCGGGAGCCCGCCAGCCGGGCCGGCAG
>NZ_JBFAOO010000091.1:0-29944 GCF_040675265.1 Microbispora sp. NPDC049633 | reverse complement strand
GCCGCCGCGCCGCCGGAGTCCCCTGCGCCCGCCAAACCGCCGCTGGTGCCGTCCGAGCCGCATGAGTCCTCCGGGCCCTTCGAGCCGCACGTGCCGTCCGAGCCGCGCGTGCCGCCCGCGCCCGCCGTACGGCAGGCCCCGGAACCCGGGTTGCTGTCGGCGGTGATGCTGGCCCGCGCGGTGACGGCGCTGGACGCCCCGACCATGAGCGCGGGACTGGACGCGGCGCTGACCACGCACGGCGTGGTGTGGACGTGGGAGCGGCTGGTGCTGCCGGTGTTCGCGGCCGTCAGCCGCAGGCAGCGGGACACGTGCGCCGGGATCGACGTCGAGCACCTGTTCTCCGAGCGGCTCCAGGCCGCGCTCGCGCGGTTCGCCGCCCGTGCGCCCTCGCCCGTGCATCCCCGTCCGGTCCTGCTGGCCGCCGCCGAGGAGGAGCAGCACGCGCTGCCGGTCCACGCCCTGGCCGCGGCGCTCGGCGCGCTCGGGGTGGAGACCCGTGTGCTCGGGGCGCGCACGCCGTACCGGGCGCTGGCGGACGCGATGCGCCGTCTCGGCCCCGCGGCGGTGTTCGTGTGGTCGCAGATGCGGGAGACCGGCGATCCGGCGCCGCTGGCCGGTCTGCCGCGGCTGCGCCCCGCCTGCCGCGTCGTGGCAGGCGGCCCCGGTTGGGGGGACGATCTGCCCGCGGAGGTCGTCCGGGTGACGACGTTTCGCGACGCCATCTCGGCGGTAATGACCACTCTGCGGTGAATTCGCGCCCTTTGGTGCTTTTTGAATCCAGCGTTCGGCCCCCATGGTTGCCCTCTCCAAGCGCGGACAGTTATGAATAGATTTTGAATAAGTTTTCGCGTCAAGGGGGGCCGATGGAGGAGACGCTGGAGTTCCGCCTCGCCGCGGGAGACGTGGGCGCCCTTGGGGAGTGCTACCGCTCCCACTCGCCGGCCGTGCGCTCCTACCTGCGCAGACTCGTGCCGCCGCAGGACGTCGAGGACGTCCTCCAGGTCGTCTTCACCGAGGTGTGGCGCTTCCGGCACCGCTTCGACCCGGGCCGCAGCCTGTCGGCCTGGCTGTACGGCATCGCCCGCAACCGCGCGGTGGACCACCTGCGGGCGCGCACGCCCGCGACGGTGCCGCTCGATGCGGTGCCAGACCCGGCGGGGCACGACGGCCGGCTGGACGGCGACGAGTTCGCCGACCGCGACCGCGTCCGGCGCGCGCTCGCCGCCCTGCCCCAGGTGCAGCGCCAGGCGATCGAGCTGGCGTACTACGGGGACCTGACCCAGCGGGAGATCGCCGAGCATCTGCGCGTCCCGCTCGGCACGGTCAAGGCGCGTACGGCGCGCGGTCTGCACCGCCTGTCCACGCTGCTGCGGACGGCGGCCTGACCATGGAACCGGCGGAGGGGATCAGGCCCAGGGTGGCCGTGTCGAGCTGCCTGCTCGGCGCTCCAGTGCGGTTCGACGGCGGCCACAGCCGTGACCGGTTCCTCACCGCCGAACTGTCGGAGCACGTGGACTGGGTGCCGGTCTGCCCCGAGATCGAGATCGGTCTCGGCGCTCCGCGCGAGACGCTCCGCCTGGAGCGCTCCGCCGACGGGCCCCGGCTGATGACCCGCCGGACGCGCGCGGACCTGACCGCGCCGATGACCGCCCTCGCCGCCGGGCGCGTGGCCGGTCTGGCGGACGTCGACGGGTACGTGTTCAAGTCGAGGAGCCCGAGTTGCGGACTCCACGGGATCCCCGTGTACGGGGGAGAGAGCGGGCCGGCCGACCGGCGCGGCAGGGGAGTCTTCGCCGCCGCGATCGCCGCCGCCCGGCCGGAGCTGGCGATCGAGGACGAGGGCCGGCTGCACGACGCCGTGCTGCGCGAGGAGTTCGTCGAGCGGATCTTCGCCTCGGCCCGCCTGCGGGCCCTGCTGGCAGGCGACTGGCGCCCCCGCGACCTGGTCGCCTTCCACGCCCGGCACAAGATGCAGATCCTCGCGCACGCGCCCGCGGCGTACCGGGAGATCGGGCGGCTCGTGGCGGCGGCGGGCGAGCGGCCCAGGGACGCGCCGGCCAGGGACGCGCTGGCCAGGGACTACGACCGGGCGTTCCGGACGGCCCTCGCCACCAGAGCCACGGTCGGGCGCCACGTCAACGTCCTGCACCACTGCCTCGGCATGATCGGCCGGGAGCTCGACCCGGTCCGCCGGGCCGACGTGGCCGAGGTGATCGCGTCGTACGGGGCCCGCAGGGTCGCCCTGACGGTGCCGATCGCCCTGCTCCGGCACCACGCGAGGGGCGCGGGGGTCGACTACGTCCGCGACCAGACCTACCTGTCCCCGTATCCCGACGCGCTGCGCCTGCGCAACCACATCCCCGCATGAAGGCGCCGCACGGGGCAGAGGAAGATCCATGAGATCCACATCGACGAAGACGCTGCTGCGCACGGCCCTCGCCGTGACCGCCGCCGCCGCGGTCGGCGGCCTGTCCACCGACGCGCGCTCCGGCTGGTACCGCCGGCTGCGCAAGCCCTCCTGGCAGCCGCCGCCGCAGACGTTCGGCCTGGTCTGGACGCCGTTGTACGCGACGATCGCCTACGCCTCCGCCCGCGCGCTGTCGCGGGCCGGCGACGGCTCACGGCCGGCCCTGCGGCGGGCGCTCGCGGTGAACCTGGCGCTCAACACGGCCTGGCCGCCGCTGTTCTTCAAGGCGCGCAACCCCCGCCTCGCGCTCGCGGAGATCCTCGCCCTCGACGTGTCGAACGCGCTGCTGACCCGCCGCCTCCTGCGCGAGGACCGCACGGCCGGGCTCCTGCTGCTGCCGTACGCCGGGTGGACGCTCTTCGCCACCGCGCTCAACGCCGCCATCGCCCGGAACAACCCGGAAGCGCGGCGTGACCCCGGCGCCTGAACCCGCCGGCCCGCCACAGGGGGATCGGCGGCGACGGTCCGGCGCGCACGAACGCCTATAGCCTGGGGGTGCCCGCATTCCTCAGGCGGCGCGTTATGAGGTGGCCATGGTCCCGTCCCTGTTCGACCGGCTGGTCGCCGGCGATCACGTGTGCGACGTCTACGACGACGAGGAGCAACGCCTCACCGCCGTCGCCCGGTTCGTCCGCGTCGGCGTCGGCGGCGGCAACAGGGTCGTCCACTTCTCCGCGGGCTCCCCGGAGAAAGCCGTGGACGAGCTCGTGACCCAGGGCGTGGACGCCCGGGCGCTGTGCGAAACCGGCGCACTGCAGGTGTACGCCGCCGGGGACACCTACCTGGCGTCGGGCTCCTTCGACCCGGAGGCGGCGATCGACGGCTGGCGGCGGATGCTCGCGGACGCCCTCGAAGCGGGCTACGCCGGCCTGTGGGCGCTGGGCGACATGTCCTGGGCGGCCTCGCAGGTCCCCGGCGTCGAGCGCCTCCACTGGTACGAGGCCGAGGTCAACCGGGTCTTCTCCGGTGGCCAGGCCCTCGCCATGTGCCTGTACGACCGGCGGACGATGCCGCCGGAGGCGCTCGACCGGATCTCCGCCGCCCACCCCTCCCGGCTCGGCCCCGGGCCGGACGAGAGCTGGGTCCCGCTGTTGCGCATGCGGCGGACGGCCGTTCCACCCGGCCTCGCCCTCACCGGTGAGGCCGACGCGTCCAACCGGGAGGCGCTCGCCGCCACGCTCGCCGGACTGCGGGAGGACCTGCCGGACGCGCGCGGACCGCTGACCGTCGACCTGTCGGAGCTGCGCTTCGCCGACGCGGCGGTCGCACGGCTGCTGATCGAGAGCCACCGTGCCCTTCGCGGAGGGATCAGGGTGATCGGGTGCCCGCCTCAGGTCGCCCGGCTGTTACAGGTGCTGGGCGGCGAGGGGATCCTCGGCGCGGTCGACCGCGCGGAGGTGACGGCATGACCGGGTTCGACCACATTGGGCTGCTGTACCGGGACGAGGACGAGTACGCCGCGGAATGCGCCGCCTTCCTCCGGCACGCTCTGGCCGCCGAGGAACCCGCGATGGTCGCCGTGCCGGGCGGCAACGGCGAGCTGATCCGGGCCCGCCTTGGAAGCGACGCCCATCGTGTCGTCTTCCGGGACATGAGCGTCGCGGGCCGCAACCCGGGGCGGATCATCCCGTCGGTCCTGCTCGCTTTCCTCCGCGAGCACGCGGGCCGGCGCGTCTGGATCATCGGCGAGCCCATCTGGGACGGGCGCAGCGAGATCGAGTATCCCGCCTGCGCCCAGCACGAGGCCCTCATCAACGCGGTCTTCGCCGCCGAGGAGGCCGCGATCCTGTGCCCGTACGACGTGGCGCGGCTGAACCCGGAGGCGGTCGCCGACGCGCACCGGACCCATCCCGTCATGCAGGACGCGACCGGCGTCTGGGACAGCCCGGTCTACACCGATCCGATCGAGACCGCCGCCGCGTTCGACGTCCCGCTGCCCGCCCCTCCGCCGACCGCGGCGGCCTACCGCTTCGGAGGCCTGCGCGCTCTGCCGGCGCTGCGCGCGTTCCTGTCCCGCGAGGCCCTCGCGGCCGGGCTCGGGGCGCGGCGCCTGACCGAGATGCTCATCGCCGTGAACGAGCTGGCCACCAACACCGGGGAGTACACCGACGGGGCCGGCACGCTGACGGTCTGGACCGAGGCAGGGACGCTGGTGTGCCAGATCGACGACGGCGGCCGGATCGCCGACCCGCTCGCGGGGCGGGTGCCGCCCCCCGACCACGCCACCCACGGACGCGGCCTGCTCGTCGCCCACGAGTTCGCGGACCTGGTCCGCGTCCATCGGCACCCGCGGGGGACGAGCATCCGCGTCCACTTCGCCCTGTCACCCGAGCAGGTGCCGGCCGTCGGGTGACGGCCGGCGCCGTTCACTGGGCGGCGTCGAGTTCGCGGGGACCCTCGACCTCGTCGGCCCGGTGTTCGAAGGCCGCGAGGATCGTGGCGAGGATCTCGCGGAACTGCCGCACCTGACCGGGGGTGAGGGGGTCGAACAGCACCCGCCGGACCTCCTCCACGTGGCCCGGCGCCGCCTTCACGATCGCGGCGTAGCCCTCGTCGGTGAGCTCGGCGACGGTCGTGCGCCGGTCCGCCGGCCGCTTGAGCCGCCGCACCCAGCCCTTCTCCTCCAGCCGGGAGACGGCGTGGGACAGGCGGCTGACCGAATACTGGAGGATGGCGGACAGCTCCGTCATCGTCATGGTCCGCCCGGGCGACTCGGAGAGGACCACCAGGATCATGTAGTAGGCGTGCGGCATGCTCGAGTCGCGCTGCAACTGCCGTTCGAGAGCCTCCTGGAGGAGCTGGCTCGTCCGCAGGTAGGCGCGCCAGGTGCGCTGCTCCTCCTCGTCGAGCCATCGGGTGCCGGGCATGGCGCCAAGACTACCGCCGCGAGTAGCTCGATCTTGGGGCGAAAGACCCTGGTTCGGCCGCCACCGTTGGGAAAGTGTCAGGGCATGAACGCATACGGGAACATCGACGCCTACTGGCGGGCCGCGAACTATCTGTCCGTCGGCCAGATCTATCTGATGGACAACCCGCTGCTGACCGAGCCACTCAAGCCCGAGCACGTCAAGCCGCGACTGCTCGGCCACTGGGGGACGACCCCCGGGCTCAACTTCTGCTTCGCCCACCTGAACCGGATCATCCGGGAGCGGGGCCAGGACATGATCTACATCGCCGGCCCCGGCCACGGCGGCCCGGCGGCGGTCGCCCACGCGTGGCTCGAAGGCGCCTACACCGAGCGCTACCCCCACATCACGCGGGACGCCGAGGGCATGCGCCGGCTCTTCCGGCAGTTCTCCTTCCCCGGCGGCATCCCCAGCCACGTCGCCCCCGAGACTCCGGGCTCCATCCACGAGGGCGGCGAGCTCGGCTACGCCCTCTCCCACGCGTACGGCGCGGCCTTCGACAACGCCGGCCTGGTCGTGGCCTGCGTGGTCGGAGACGGCGAGGCCGAGACCGGCCCGCTCGCCACCGCGTGGCACTCCAACAAGTTCCTCAACCGGGACACCGACGGGGTGGTCCTGCCGATCCTGCACCTGAACGGGTACAAGATCGCCAACCCGACCGTGCTGGCCAGGATCCCCGAGGAGGAGCTGATCAAGCTCTTCGAGGGGTACGGCCACCGCCCGCACATCGTCTCCGGCCACGAACCGGCCGAGATGCACGAGCTGATGGCCGGCACCCTCGACACGGTCTTCGACCAGATGGCCGACGGCGGCCCGCTCCCGATGATCATCCTGCGTACGCCGAAGGGCTGGACCGGGCCGCGCGAGGTCGACGGGCTCCCGGTCGAGGGCACCTGGCGCGCCCACCAGGTGCCGCTGACCGACGTACGGGACCGGTCGGACCGGCTGGCGGCCCTGGAGGAGTGGATGCGCTCCTACCGCCCGGAGGAGCTGTTCGACGTCGACGGACGGCCCATCGCGACGATCACGGAGACCGTCCCGGACGGGCCGCTGCGGATGAGCGCCAGCCCGCACGCCAACGGCGGCGAACTGCTGCGCCCGCTGGTGCTGCCCGACTTCCGGGAATACGCGGTCGAGGTCAAGGCTCCGGCGTCGGCCTCCAGCGAGCCGACCCGCGTCCTCGGGACGTTCCTGCGCGACGTCATCGCCGCCAACCCTGCGAACTTCCGGCTGCTCGGCCCGGACGAGACCGCCTCCAACCGCCTGTCGGCCGTCTTCGAGGCGACCGGCAAGGAGTGGGAGGCCGCCCTGCTGCCGACCGACGAGAACCTCGGCCCCCGGGGCAGGGTCATGGAGGTGCTCAGCGAGCACCAGTGCCAGGGCTGGCTGGAGGGCTACCTGCTGACCGGCCGCCACGGGCTGTTCAACTGCTACGAGGCCTTCATCCACATCGTCGACGCGATGTTCAACCAGCACGCCAAATGGCTGGAGTCCTCCCGCAAGATCCCCTGGCGGCGGCCGGTCGCCTCGCTGAACTACCTGTTGTCGTCCCACGTGTGGCGTCAGGACCATAACGGCTTCAGCCACCAGGACCCCGGCTTCCTCGACGTCGTCGCGAACAAGAAGGCCGAGGTCGTGCGCGTCTACCTGCCGCCGGACGCCAACACCCTGCTGTCGGTCGCCGACCACTGCCTGCGCTCGCGCGACTACGTCAACGTCGTCGTGGCGGGCAAGCAGCCCGTGCTCGACCTGATGAGCATGGACGAGGCGGTCGTCCACTGCACCCGCGGGCTGGGCATCCTCGACTGGGCCTCCACCGACGAGGGTGTCGACCCCGACGTCGTGCTCGCCTGCGCCGGCGACGTGCCCACGCTGGAGACCCTGGCCGCCGCCGCGCTGCTCCGCGAGCACCTGCCCGAGCTGCGGATCCGGGTGATCAACGTGGTCGACCTCATGCGGCTGCAGCCGGCCTCCGAGCACCCGCACGGCCTGCCCGACGCCGAGTTCGACGCGCTGTTCACCACGGACCGGCCGATCATCTTCAACTTCCACGGCTACCCGTGGCTGATCCACCGCCTGACCTACCGGCGCACCGGGCACGACAACCTGCACGTGCGCGGCTACAAGGAGGAGGGCACCACGACCACGCCGTTCGACATGGCGATGCTCAACGACATCGACCGCTTCCACCTGGTGATGGACGTGATCGACCGGGTGCCCGGCCTGGGCAGCCGCGCGGCCCACCTGCGCCAGCGCATGGCCGACGCCCGGCTGCGGGCCCGCGCCCACACCCGTGAGTACGGCGAGGACCCCGCCGAGATTCGCGACTGGACGTGGCCGTGCTGACTCCGCGGGCCCGGTGGGTCCCGGCCCCCTCTGGCGGCGTGACCGGGACGCGGGCGCGGCGGCGCGGGCGGGCGCGGCGCATCCCCGCCATTAGGGGGCGGCGGCACCGGTAGCATCGGAGGCGACCGGTGCCGCCGCCCCGCGTGCGCGCGGCCACCGAGATCCACGCATCGAACCTGTCCTAAGGAGCCACCGTGTCCGCCGCCCTTGAGATACGCATCACCCTCGCCGGAGCCGAGCGCGTGGTGGCGGCGGGTACGACGGCCGGGGAGGCGCTCGGCGCCGACGGCAGGTCGGTGATCGCCGCCCGGATCAACGGCGAGCTGCGCGACCTGGCCGCCGAGGTCGCCGAGGGCGACGTGGTCGAGCCGGTCGCGATCGACAGCTCCGACGGCCGGGCCATCCTGCGCCACTCCACCGCGCACGTCATGGCCCAGGCCGTCCAGGAGATCTTCCCCGAGGCCAAGCTCGGCATCGGCCCGCCGGTCGAGAACGGCTTCTACTACGACTTCGACGTGCGCGAGCCGTTCACCCCCGACGACCTCAAGCGCATCGAGAAGCGCATGCGCGAGATCGTCAAGCAGGGGCAGACGTTCCGGCGCCGCCCGATCGGCGACGACGAGGCCCGCGAGGAGCTCGCCGCCGAGCCGTACAAGCTGGAGCTCATCGGGCTCAAGGGCGGCGCGGCCGAGGCTGCCGACGGCGCGAACGTCGAGGTCGGCGGCGGCCAGCTCACCATCTACGACAACCTCGACCCCAAGTCGGGCGAGCTGTGCTGGAAGGACCTGTGCCGGGGGCCGCACCTGCCGACCACCCGCGTCATCCCGGCCTTCAAGCTGATGCGGTCCGGCGGCGCGTACTGGCGGGGCAGCGAGAAGAACCCGCAGCTCCAGCGCATCTACGGCACCGCCTGGGAGTCCCGCGAGAAGCAGGACGAGTACCTCAAGTTCCTGGAGGAGGCCGAGAAGCGCGACCACCGCAAGCTCGGCGCCGAGCTCGACCTGTTCTCCTTCCCGGACGAGCTGGGCTCCGGCCTGCCGGTCTTCCACCCCAAGGGCGGCATCATCCGCCGGGTGATGGAGGACTACTCGCGCCGCAGGCACGAGGAGGCGGGCTACTCCTTCGTCAACACCCCGCACATCACCAAGGAGAATCTGTACAAGATCTCCGGCCACCTCGACTGGTACGCCGACGGCATGTTCCCTCCGATGGAGCTGGAGGGCGCGCGCTACTACCTCAAGCCGATGAACTGCCCGATGCACAACCTGATCTTCAGGTCGCGCGGGCGGTCCTACCGCGAGCTGCCGCTGCGGCTGTTCGAGTTCGGCACCGTGTACCGGTATGAGAAGTCGGGCGTGGTGCACGGCCTCACCCGCGTACGCGGGCTGACCCAGGACGACGCGCACATCTACTGCACCCAGGAGCAGATGCGCGACGAGCTCAAGTCACTGCTGCGGTTCGTGCTCGACCTGCTGCGCGACTACGGCCTCGACGACTTCTACCTGGAGCTTTCCACCAAGGACCCGGAGAAGTACGTCGGCTCCGACGAGGTGTGGGAGCAGGCCACCGAGACCCTGCGCGAGGTCGCCGAGTCCGAGAACCTGAAGCTGGTTCTCGACCCGGGTGGCGCGGCCTTCTACGGCCCGAAGATCTCGGTGCAGGCGCGGGACGCCATCGGCCGCACCTGGCAGATGTCCACCATCCAGCTCGACTTCAACCTGCCCGAGCTGTTCGAGCTGGAATACCAGGCTGCGGACGGGACCAGGAAGCGGCCCGTCAAGATCCACCGGGCGCTGTTCGGGTCGATCGAGCGGTTCTTCGGCGTGCTGGTCGAGCACTACGCGGGCGCCTTCCCCCCGTGGCTGGCCCCCGTGCAGGTGGTCGGCATCCCGATCGCCGACGCCCACGCGCCCTACCTGCAGGACGTCGCCAAGCGGCTGCGTGAGCAGGGCATCAGGGTCGAGGTCGACGAGAGCGACGACCGCATGCAGAAGAAGATCCGCAACGCGCAGAAGGCCAAGGTGCCGTACATGCTGCTGGCGGGCGACGACGACATCGCCGCCGGCGCGGTGTCCTTCCGTTACCGCAACGGCGAGCAGAAGAACGGCGTGCCGATCGACGAGGCGATCAACGAGATCGTCGACGCGGTCCGCCGCCGCATCCAGGTCTGACGGAAGACAGTGAATCGGGCGTCCCCTCCGGGGCGCCCGATCGCGCACGTTCGGCCCACGACCGGCCCGCGGCCGGCCCGAGCGCCGACTCAGGAGGCCGGCGCCGCCTCGGCGGAGGAGCCCTGGCCGGGAAGGCGGACGTCGTCGACGGTCACGTTGACCTCGACCACGCGCATGCCGAGCATGCGGCCCACCGACCGGGCGACGTTGACCTTGACCTCGGTGGCGACGTCCATGACCACATGGCCGTACACGATGACGATGGTCACGTCGACGGAGACCTGCTGATCCCGGATCTCCGCCCGCACGCCCTGCGTCGCCCGCTTGGTCCCCACGCCGATGCGGTCGCGTACGGATTCAAAGACGCGCTCGAGGTCGCCGCCCAGGTCGGCGACGCCGGGGATCTCCAGGGCGGCCAGCGCGGCGACCTTCTCCACGACCTCGTCGGCGACCTTGATGCGGCCTTTGAGGACGTCCGCGGTCGGAGCGTCGGGCCGGGGTGTCGCCGCGAGCGGTTCCGGCTCCGCCGCCGGGTCGCCGAGGCCCGCCTCGGTGTACGCGCCGACCTGCTCTTCCATCCGCTCCTCGACGGCGGCGGCCTCGCTCATGTGACGGCTCCATAAGGGTGGGGGGCGTCCGGCAGGTGCATTCTGCCCGACGACCAGGCGGGCCGTCCGGCGTCCGCGCATATCGGCGCACCGCGCATGTCGGCACACAGGCCGGACCGGCGGCCCGGGCTCCCCGCCGGGGGAGCGTGTCTCCGCCGCTCCCGGTCAACCCGGCGGGTGGGGAGAGATCCCCGGGGTCATATGCTGCTGCCGTGCCGTCGCTGTGCCGCCGCTGAGCCGTCGTGCGGGCGGGAGCGGCGGCGACCTGGCACAGGGGACGGACCGGAGGGAAGCACGACCGTGGATTCAGAGCCGATCGAGCAGGCCGGCGCCGGGGTTCCCGACAGCTTCCAGCGCCTGTGGACCCCGCACCGGATGGCCTACATCAAGGGCGAGAACAAGCCCAGCGGGTCCGGGGTGGACGACGGCTGCCCGTTCTGCGAGATCCCGAAGCTGTCCGACGAGGACGGGCTGATCGTGGCGCGGGGATCGGCCGTGTTCGCCGTGCTCAACCTCTACCCGTACAACTCCGGGCACCTGATGGTCTGCCCCTACCGCCACGTGTCGGACTACGCCGACCTCGACGGACCGGAGACGGCCGAGCTGGCCGAGTTCACCAAGCGCGCGACGCAGGCGCTGCGCAAGGCGAGCGGAGCGCAGGGCTTCAACGTCGGCATGAACCTCGGCGGCGTGGCGGGCGCGGGCATCGCCGCCCACCTCCACCAGCACGTCGTGCCCCGTTGGGGCGGCGACACCAACTTCATGCCGGTGGTCGGGCGCACCAAGGTGCTGCCGCAGCTGCTGCGCGACACCCGCGACCTGCTCGCCGACGCGTGGCCCGCCTCCTCCTGAGCGCCTGCTCCTGACCGGGCCGTACGCCGCGCGACGACCGGCCCGCGGGCGATCAGGCCGCCGGGGCCGGCTCGCCGTGCTGCAGAGCGCGGATGCCAGCGCTGAGGACGAGCGGCACGGCCAGGGCGAGGGCCATGGACAGCACCGCGGCTCCCGAGTCGTTGACGAGCATGCCGACCAGCCCGCTGACGAGCGCGCCGAGCAGGCCCGCCCTGAGCATGGGCGCCCGTTCGAACGCGATCGGCAGGACCCCGGCGCTCGCCGCCCCCGGCCGCAGCAGCGCGAAGACGAGGAACGCGAACGCGGCGATCACCACGGGCATCAGGTTGGGGCTGAGCAGCGTGGCCAGCATCGCCCCGAGCTTGCGGGAGATCACCGGCAGGAACGTGCCGTCGGCCACCTGCCCCACGAAGCGGCCGAGGTGGGTCTGGCTGGCCGGGGGACGCAGATGATCGAGGTAGGCGATGGCCATCACCAGCACGCCGCCCGCGGCGCAGAAGACGCCCAGCTTCACGATCGACACCCGCCTGCCCGCCACGATCAGCGCGGTGACCGCGATGCCCGGCACGAAGGCGATGACGCCGCCGAAGTCGCTGCCCACGCCCGGCCAGCCGTCGAGCAGCATCGCGAAGGCCCCGAGCGTGGCGACCAGGGCCACCGCGACGCCCTTGCGGCCCGCCCTGACCAGCCGGTCGGCGGCGGCGGTGGTGACGAGCAGCACGGCCGTGGCGAGCAACGCGAAGGGGATGTTCCCCAGGCCGTAGTAGCGGGCGCCGACCACGCCCGTGTAGCCCATCAGGCTGTTGAGCTGCAGGGGGGTGCCGGTCAGCAGGTCGCCGAGCAGCACCGCCGAGGTCACCGCGGCGATCACGGTCAGCGGCCCGAGCACGGCGCGCCGCCACGGCCCCGCGAGGGCCGCCACGGTGAGCGCCGCCGCGATGACCGCGATCGAGGCGAAGAGCGTCAGCGCGGGCTGTGCCGTACGGGCCCACGGGGTGAGGTTGACGAGGTAGGTCGAGACGGGGATCGCGGCGAGCGCCACGGCCGCGGCCCGGACGGCGGGCAGTCCGTCGCGGCGGCGCAGCAGCACGAACGCGACGACGTAGAAGAGCACCTGGAGCACGGCGAGCGTGGTGAAGAAGACGCCGGTCATGTCGCGGATCGTCTGCCCGGCCACGTCGGCGGTGCGCAGGGCCGCGACGCGCTCGTCCGGGGTCGCGGCGGCCGCGTGGGTCTCGACCGGCACGCCCACGACGTTCGCGGGAGCGGCCACCCCGGCCCTCGCCAGGATCGTGGCGGTGAGATCAGGGACAATGATCATGTCGTCCCGGTGCGTGGAGCGGGCGCCGAGCGTGCCCGCCATCCCGCCGCCATGGAGCATCGCGGCCCTGAGGTGGGGGACCGAGCCGTGGTCGGAGAGCCCGGCGACCAGCACCGTCGCCGATCCGAGCCGCGGCAGGAACGACCCGAGCTTCGCGTCGGCCGCCCGCGCCGCGGCCCGCCGCGCGGCGGCGGGCAGGAGTTCTGGCACGTCGGTCAGCCGGTCGCCGGAGATGTAGGGCGCGATGAGGTCGGGGATCTCCACGGCGACCACGTCGCCGCCCGACCACTGCGTGACCTCCGCCGGTGAGGGGGCGTAGACGTCGACCCGGCCCTCGCGGTCGGCCAGCGCGAGCGCGGCTCCCGGGCCGACGGCCATCGTCGTCCGTCCGGCCGCGTGCAGGGCCTGCCCGAGCGTGCCCGCGTCGCGCTGCCCCCGGGCCTCCCACAGCCAGGAGAACTCGGGGATCGCCGCCCCCGCCCCGTCCGCCTCGGGAGTGGGCGCCATGCCGCACCCGCCGCCCACCGCCGACCGCACCCCGGCCGAGACCGTGAGCCAGGCGTCGTACGGGCAGGTGTCCTTGCGCACGGCCCGCACCGACAGCGAGCCGAGGGCCGAGTCGCCGGCGAGCCGCCAGAGGTTCGGCGTGTCCTCCGGGGTGACGTCGCTCCACATCAGCCCGGGAATCCCGACGAGCACCACCCGCTCCCCGGCCGCCGTCCCGCTCTCACCCGGCCCGGCCGTGACCGCCGCGGACGCCGCCGGGGCGAGGGCCACGACCGACACGCCGAACACGACGGCGACGAGCGCGCGCTTCACCCACGTGCCTCTCACCCGTGACCCCCAGACCCGCACATGATCTTGGAAAAACTCGCGACCACGCTACCGGACCCGTCGGCGCCCGCGCAGCCACACAATGAACGGATGAAGCTGGAGGACATGCGCAATCTGGGACCGAAGAGCGGGGAGTGGCTCGGGCGGGTGGGCATCGAGAACCCGGAGCGGCTCGCCGAGCTCGGGGCGGTGGAGGCCTACCGGCGCCTCCGGGACGCCGACACGCCCGGACTGTCGCTGAACGCGCTGTGGGCCATGGACGGCGCACTCGAGGACGTCGACTGGCGGCTCATCCCCGCCGAGCGCAAGCGGGAGCTCCTGGCCGAGCTCGACGAGGGATGAACGCCATCGGGCCCCGCGTCAGCCCGCCCGGGTCGCCGGGCTCTCGTTGCCGAGGCGGTCGACGGTGGTGACGTAGTAGGTGCCGGAGCCGCCGGCGGCGTACGACGGGGCGCCGGAGGCCGGCACGACCGCCACCAGGTTGCGCGCGTCCGCCGTCGCGCAGGAGGCGTCCTTGTCCGCCACCCGGTAGACGCCGTACGCCTGCGCGCCCGGCTGGGCCTGCCAGGTCAGCGTCCCGCCGGAGGCCTTCACCGCGCGCGGGGCGACGGGCGGCGTGGCGCTCGCCCTGAGCACCGGCGGCAGCGCCGGGCGGGCGTAGTGGCTCTTCGCGATCCGGTCGAGCACGCCCAACGGGTTCTTCACCAGCTGCGCCGCACTGAAGTAGACGTCGCCCGAGATCTCCGGATACTTGCGGTTCAGGGTGAGGTGGGCGGGCAGCTCGCCCGCCTTGGTCCAGGCGGGGGTGTCGGCGGCCCCGACCCGGTAGAGGGCCTGCCCGATGTAGAGGTCGACGGCGGTGCCCTTCACCGCGTCGGCCCACCACTTGGCGAGCACGGAGTAGTCGGCCGCGGCGAACCCGCGGGGCCAGTAGAGCTGGGGCATGACGTAGTCGACCGAGCCCGCCTTGATCCACGCCTTGGCGTCCGCGTAGATCGAGTCGTAGGCGGACATGCCCTTGGTGGCCGAACCCGCCGGGTCCTCGGCCTTGTTGCGCCAGATGCCGAACGGGCTGATCCCGAAGACGGTGTGCGGCTTGGCCGAGTGGACCGCCTGCGAGACCTCGGCGACCAGCTGGTTCACGTTGCGCCGCCGCCAGTCGGCCAGCGGCACGCCCTTGCCGTACTTCTTGTACGCGGCCTGGTCGGCGAACCGCGTGCCCTGCCCGGGGTAGGGGTAGAAGTAGTCGTCGAAGTGGACGCCGTCGACGTCGTAGCGCTTGACGACGTCGGTCACGACCTTGGTCACCCAGCCGCGCACCTGCGGCAGGCCGGGGTTGTAGTACAGCTTGCCCTCGTGCTTGACGGTCCAGTCGGGGTGGAGCCGCGCCGGGTGCCCGGCGGGCAGCTTGGAGGAGGCGGAGTCGGCCGCCCGGTAGGGGTTGAACCACGCGTGGAACTGCAGGCCGCGCTTGTGGGCCTCGTCGACCAGGAACGGCAGCGGGTCCCAGCCCGGGTCCTGGCCCGCCGTGCCGGTGAGCCACTGGGACCACGGCTCCAGCGACGAGCGGTAGATCGCGTCCGAGGCGGGCCGGACCTGGAAGAAGACCGAGTTCAGGCGCCGTTTCACGGCGTTGTCGAGGATTTTCACGTATTCGGCCTTCTGCCGGTCGGGCGGCAGTCCCGGCTTCGACGGCCAGTCGAGATTGTGCACGGTGGCGATCCAGACGCCGCGTAGCTGGCGCTTGGGATATTTCACGTTGACGGCGCAGGTGTCGGCCGCCGTGAGCGTCTCCGCCCTGACCTGCTGCCGCTGCGCCTTCGGGGCCACCGTACGGCCGGCCTTCTCGGCGCCGACCTTCTCGGCCTGAGCGCCGGGGCCGAACGTGTAGGCGGCTCCGACCGCGACCGCGGCGATGACGGTGGTCGCGATCAACGGACGGATGACCTGTCCCCGATCGGTCACGTGGCTACCCCTCCGATTTGCCAGTAAGTCCGGCCATAAGTCTTACACCGGCAAAAGAATGGTTTAGCCAGAAAAACGAAATGAACTTGTGATACGCATGTGACGCCAGGCACCTATCGGGGCTCCCCGTACGGCGCGAAAACGAAACCCGGCCCCTGGAAAAGGGCCGGGTGAGCTGCGCGGACGCGACGGTATCCCGGCGGCGGGGAGGCGGGCCGCCGGGATCCCGGCCGGGCTACTGCTCGCCCGCCGCGGCCACCTTGCCCGCCAGATGCGCGGGCAGGGGCTCGTACCGCAGGAAGGAACGGGTGAACGTGCCCGCCCCGTGGGACAGCGAGCGCAGGTCGATCGCGTACCGCGTGATCTCCAGTTGCGGCACCTCGGCGCGCACCAGCGTGCGGCCGGTGCCGACCGGTTCGGTGCCGAGCACCCTGCCACGACGGGAGGACAGGTCGGACATCACGGCTCCGACGTAGTCGTCCGCGACGAGGACCGCCACCTCGTCCACCGGTTCGAGCAGGTGCGTCGCCACCTTGGACGCGGCGTCCTTGAGCGCGAGCTGACCGGCGATCTGGAAGGCCATGTCGGACGAGTCGACCGAGTGGGCCTTGCCGTCGTAGAGCGTGACGCGGACGTCGACCATCGGATAGCCGGCGACCACCCCGCGTTCCATCTGCGTCCGCACGCCCTTCTCCACGGACGGGATGAACTGCCTCGGGACCACCCCGCCCACGATCTTGTCGACGAACTCGAACCCGCCGCCCGACGGCAGCGGCTCGACCTCGATGTGGCAGATCGCATACTGCCCGTGGCCGCCGGTCTGCTTGACGTTGCGCCCCAGGCCCTGCGCCTTGCCGGCGAACGTCTCCCGCAGCGGCACCCGCAGGTCGATCTTCTCGACCTCGACCCCGTGCCGCTTGGCCAGGCGGTCGAGCAGGACGTCGGCGTGCGCCTCGCCCATGCACCACAGCACGAGCTGGCGGGTCTCGGCGTTGTTCTCCAGCCGCAGGGTCGGGTCCTCCGCGACCAGGCGGCTCAGGGCCTGGCTGAGCTTGTCCTCGTCGGCTTTCGACCTGGCACTGATCGCCACCGGCAGCAGCGGCTCGGGCATGGTCCACGCCTCGACCAGCAGCGGGTCGTCCTTGTCGGAGAGCGTGTCGCCCGTCTCGGTCCGCGACAGCTTGGCCACCGCGCAGATGTCCCCGGCGACGCACTTGCCCATGGTCCGCTGGATCTTGCCCAGCGGCGACGACAGCGTGCCCACCCGCTCGTCGACGTCGTGGTCCTCGTGCCCCCGTTCCGCCAGGCCGTGGCCGGAGACGTGCACGGTCATGTCCGGCCGCAGGGTGCCGGAGAAGACCCGGACCAGGCTGATCCGCCCCACGTACGGGTCGCTCGTGGTCTTCACGACCTCGGCCACGAGCGGGCCGTCCGGGTCGGCGGTGATCTCCCTGCACGGCTTGCCGTCGATGGCGGTGATCTTCGGCAGCGGGTGTTCCAGGGGCGACGGGAAGCCCTGCGTGACGATTTCCAGGAGCTCCAGCAAGCCGACGCCGGGAGCCGTGGCGAGGACCGGGTAGAAGCCGGCCCGCGCGACCGCCTTCTCCAGGTCGTCGATCAGCACCTTGGTGTCGATCGTCTCGCCGGAGAGGTAGCGGTCCATGAGGGTCTCGTCCTCGCTCTCCTGGATGATCCCCTCGATGAGGTCGCCGCGGTACTGCTCGATGAGCGTGAGCTGGTCGGCGTCCGGCTCCCGCTCGGACCGGCGGCCGCCGCCGTAGTCGAACAGCCGCTGCGAGAGCAGCCCGAGCAGCCCGGTGCCGTCCACCGGCAGATAGAGCGGCGCGACGCCGTCGCCGAACGCGTCCTGACAGGTGGCGAGGACCTCGTCGAAGTTGGCGCGCTGATGGTCGATCTTGGTGATGACCACGGCGCGGGGCATCCCGACGAGCGCGCACTCCTCCCAGAGCATGCGGGTCAGCCCGTCCACGCCGTCGGCGGCCGAGACGACGAACAGCGCCGCGTCGGCCGCGCGCAGCCCGGCCCGCAGGTCGCCGACGAAGTCGGCGTACCCGGGGGTGTCCAAGAAGTTGATTTTGATGCCGTTGTAGACGACGGGGGCGACCGAGAGGTTCACCGAGCGCTGCTGGCGCACCTCCACCTCGTCGAAGTCGCTGACCGTGGTGCCGTCCTCCACCCGGCCGGAACGCTGGATGGTGCCCGTCTCCGCGAGCAGCGCCTCGACCAGCGTGGTCTTCCCGGCCCCTGAGTGGCCGACCAGCACGACATTGCGCACCATGTCCGGCCGATCGGCCGCGGGTGCCCTGCCCGCGGCCCCTGTTGTCGCGCCGGTTGATCTTTCGGCCACATCGCCTCCCGAATCTCGGAGCGGTCGGGATGGGCGCGTGGCACGCACCCCGCGCCGGCCGCTCGTGCCGTCGCTTTCCGCGCCCGGGGGCCCGCCCTTCTCCGAAACCGCACGAAGATCTCCGTGACACCTCCGCGCGGCCCTGCGGGCGCGTGCTCTTCACCCTTTACCCATGTGGCGCATATCACAAGACTTTTCGGCCAATGTGCTTGCGAGGTGCGACAGCCCTGGATGGCCTACGATCGGACGGCGATGTTGAACATCCTGCGCCCCGCCGTCACCCGAGTCATGACCCCCCTGGGGCGAGCCCTCGCCCGATGGGGGATCTCGCCCGATGTGATCACGACGATCGGCACGCTCGGAGTGGTGGCCTCGGCCCTCGTCTTCTACCCCCGCGGGCATCTGTTCGCGGGAACGCTCGTCATCACGTTCTTCGTGCTCGCCGACCTCCTGGACGGCGTGCTGGCCCGCATGACGGGCAAGGGGAGCACGTGGGGCGCCTTCCTCGACTCCACGCTCGACCGCCTGGGCGACGCCTCGATCTTCTCGGGGCTGATCCTCTACTTCGTCCTCAAGGACGAGCCCGAGATCGTCCTCGCGGCAGTCGCGCTCTTCTGTCTCGTCGCGGGAGCATTGGTCTCCTACGCCAAGGCCAGGGCCGAGGGGCTCGGCATGACCGCGAACGTCGGCATCGCCGAACGGGGGGAGCGTCTCGTGGTCGTGCTCGTCGCGGCCGGGCTGTCCGGCCTCGGCGTGCCGTACATCCTGGCGGCGGGGCTCTGGCTGCTCGCCGCCGCCAGCGCCGTCACGGTGGTCCAGCGGATGGTGCACGTCTACAGACAGGCGGTGGTCAGATGAAGGGCACGGCCGGCCCACCCCAGGGGCGGTCCGGACGACCTGGTGTGGCGCCGGACGACCCGTCCCCCGCGCGGCCCGCGCGCCCCGGCGCGGCGCCGCTCGCCGACCGGCTGGTCGCGGCCGCGTACACCGTCGGCTGGGCCGTGGTCCGCTACGTGCCGGGACGGCTGGCCGCCTGGTTCTTCCAGGTCCTCGCCGACTGGCTGTG
Source organism: Microbispora sp. NPDC049633 (assembly GCF_040675265.1). Taxonomy (NCBI): domain Bacteria; kingdom Bacillati; phylum Actinomycetota; class Actinomycetes; order Streptosporangiales; family Streptosporangiaceae; genus Microbispora; species Microbispora sp. NPDC049633. The sequence goes on along the minus strand of NZ_JBFAOO010000091.1, from coordinate 11,037 downwards.
GCGCAGGAGGGGCAAGCCGGTACGCCGCCTGGAGGCCAACCTGGCCCGCGTCGTCGGCGGCGACCCCGGCGATCCGGCCGTGCGCGACCTGAGCCGGGCCGGCATGCGCTCCTACTTCCGGTACTGGATGGAGTCGTTCCGCTTCGCCGCCTACACCCGCGAGCGCATCCTCGACAGCACCCGGGCGACCGGCGGCGAGCACATCTTCGACAACCTCGCCAGGGGCAGGGGAGTGGTGATCGCGCTGCCCCACATGGGCAACTACGACCTCGCCGGGGCCTGGCTGGTGCACAAGGGCCACCGCTTCACCACCGTCGCCGAGCGGCTGAAGCCGGAGTCGCTGTTCGAGCGCTTCGTGGCCTACCGCGAGCGGCTCGGCATGGAGGTGCTGCCGCTGACCGCCAAGGGCGGCGGCAGCGCGATGGCGTTCGGCACGCTCGCCAAGCGGTTGCGCGAGGGCCGGCCGGTGTGCCTGCCCGCCGAGCGCGACCTGACCGCCTCCGGCGTCGAGGTCGAGTTCTTCGGCGCCAGGACGCGCATGGTCGCCGGGCCCGCGCTGCTGGCGGTCCAGACGGGCGCCGCGCTGCTGCCCGCCGTGCTGTGGTTCGAGGACGACGGCTGGGGCATCCGGATCCACGAGGAGATCCCCGTGCCGTCGGAGGGGACGCGGCAGGAGAAGGTCGGGGTGATGACCCAGGCCTTGGCGGCGGTGTTCGAGAAGGGCATCGCCGAGCACCCGGAGGACTGGCACATGCTCCAGCGCCTGTGGCTCGACGACCTGGAGCCGCGCGCCGGAGCCGGGTCGTGAACGTCGGCATCGTCTGCCCGTACACCTGGGAGGTTCCCGGGGGCGTGCAGGCGCACATCAGGGACCTGGCCGAGGCGCTCATCGACGACGGGCACAAGGTGTCGGTCATCGCCCCCGCGGCGGACGACGCCGAGCTGCCGCCGTACGTGACCCCGGCCGGCCGCGCGGTGCCCGTGCCGTACAACGGGTCGGTCGCCCGCCTGGCGTTCGGCTTCCTGTCGGCGAACCGGGTGCGCAAGTGGATCAGGGAGGGCGGGTTCGACGTGCTGCACGTGCACGAGCCCGCTGTGCCGTCCCTCGGCGTGCTGGCCTGCTGGGTGGCGCGCGGGCCGATCGTGGCGACGTTCCACGCCTCCTACGAGAGGTCCCGGGCGATGTCCGTGGCGGCGCCGATGCTGCAGAGCGCGCTGGAGAAGATCACGGGCAGGATCGCGGTCTCCGACGCCGCCCGCAAGACGCTGGTGGAGCACCTCGGCGGCGACGCGGTGCTGATCCCGAACGGCGTCACGGTGCGCAGGTACGCCGAGGGCGAGCCGCTGCCGGGCTGGGGCCCGGACGGCGGCGTGATCGGTTTCCTCGGGCGGATGGACGAGCCGCGCAAGGGCCTGGCCGTGCTGCTGGAGGCGTTCGCGCTGCTCGCGCCCGAACGGCCGGAGTTGCGGCTGCTGATCGCCGGTCCCGGCGACCCCGACGACGTGCTCGACCGGGTGCCCAAGCCGTACCGGGACAGGGTCGGGCTGCTCGGCATGGTCAGCGAGGCCGACAAGGTGCGCGCCTACCACTCCGTGGACGTCTTCTGCGCGCCCAACCTCGGCGGCGAGAGCTTCGGCATCGTGCTCACCGAGGCCATGTCGGCGGGGGCGCCGATCCTCGCCAGCGACATCCCCGCCTTCCGGCGCGTGCTGGGCGACGGCCAGGCCGGGGCGTTGTTCACGACCGGGGACCCCGCCGCTCTGGCGCTGGAGGCCGCGCGGCTGCTCGACGACCCCGGGCGCCGCGCCAAGCTCTCCGACGAGGCCCGTCAGGCCGTGTGGAAGTACGACTGGTCGACGGTGGCGCGGGATGTCGTGCGCGTCTACGAGACCGTCACCCACGCCAGCGCGGGAGTCGTGGAGGACGCGCTGCCGTGAGCACCACTGTCATCCTCGTGGCGGCCGTCGTCGTCGTGCTGTTCGCCGTCTACGTCTCCTGGCGGGCCGGGCGGCTCGACCGCCTCCACATCCGCCTGGAGACCGCGCAGGCCGCGCTCGACGCCGCGCTGCTGCGCCGCGCCGCGGTCTGCCTGGAGCTCGCCGGCTCGCGCATCCTCGACCCCGCCACCTCGCTGGTGCTCGCCGCGGCCGCCCACGAGGCCCGTACGGCGGGGCCGGACGAGCGCGAGCACGCCGAGAGCGACCTGTCGAGGACGCTGCGTGCGGTGGTCGAGCAGGAGCGGTTCAGGGAGAAGCTGGCCGAGCATCCCGCGGGGACGGCGCTGCTGGAGGAGCTGGACACGGCGGTCGCCAAGGTCGTCTACTCGCGCCGGTTCTACAACAACGCCGCCGGCGTCACCCGTACGGCGCAGCGGCGCTGGCTGGCCCGCACGCTGCGCCTGGCCGGGCACACCGATCCGCCCCGGTTCTTCGACATCGACGACGAACCGCCCGAGGCCCTTGCTACTGCATAGTCACTTTTTGTCGGGTATTTCGGGCTGATCCCGGTAAGCTCATGCCGTTTCATTGCCATGCTGGTCAACGGGTCCGCGTGGGCCAGGCCCGTCGTGCCTGGTGGCGGGGGCTTCCACCGGGAGGAGCGGTACGGTGCGGGCAGGGATCGGCTTCACGCTGGCCATGGCGGTCATCCTGACCGGAACCGCGTGTTCCGGCGACGACAGGCCGGCCGCGCAGTCCCAGGGGGCGAGCCCGCTGGAGTCCCCGTCGCCGACGCCGCCTCCCGAGCACCCGTTCACCGGCCGCCCGGTCGCCTCCCGCAGGCCCGTCCTCGCCGTGAAGATCGAGAACACCCACGCGGGCAAGCCGCAGATGGGCGTGCGCAGCGCCGACATCGTCTACGTCGAGCAGGTCGAGGGCGGGCTCACCCGGCTGATGGCGATCTTCTCCTCGAAGCTGCCCGCGCAGGTGGGGCCGGTCCGCAGCGCGCGCATCTCCGACCTGCACATCCTCCCGATGTTCGGCAAGCCCGCCCTGGCCTACTCCGGGGTGCAGACCAAGATGATCCCCTTCGTCCAGAAGGCCTCGCTGTTCGACGTGTCCGACAGCCGCGCCCCCGGTGCCTACACCCGCGCCCCGGGCCGCGTCGCTCCGTACAACCTGGTCGGCAGCCCCAGGCAACTGCTCGCCAAGGCGCCGCAGGCGAGCAGGGCGAAGGACATCGGATTCGTCTTCTCCGACGAGCCGCCCGCCGGGGGCACGCCGCAGAAGAGCGTCAGCGTGCGCTATCCGGCGGCGCGCTTCACGTTCACCTGGTCGGCGGCGCACAAGCGCTGGCTGGTCACCCAGGACGGCGAGAAGGACATGGCCGCCGAGGGCGGCCAGCAGGGCGCCCCCACGATCGTCATCCAGTGGGTGAAGACCGAACGCTCGGAGTTCCACGACTTCACCGGCAGCTACACCCCGCTCGTGCACACGGTGGGCAAGGGCACCGGCGTCGTGCTCAGGGACGGCCAGGCCTACCGGGTGAAGTGGTCGCGCCCCTCGGAGAAGGAGGGCACCACCTACACCACGGCCGACGGCACGCCCATGCCGTTCGCCCGCGGCCAGGTCTGGGTCGTGCTCGCCTCGCGCAAGCCCGTCGCGCCGTGATGGACAAAAAGCTTGATCGACTCCGCCATGTGGGCGCGTCGGGTGCGGCGGCGGCCAGCGCCTACCATGGAGAGGAATCCGTAGGCCCGCCGTCGTGAGGTAGCACCGTGTCCAGCAGCACCCCCGAAGTCAACGAGACCACCGCCGTCGGCACCGCCCGCGTGAAGCGCGGCATGGCCGAGATGCTCAAGGGCGGTGTCATCATGGACGTCGTCACCCCGGAGCAGGCCAAGATCGCCGAGGACGCCGGAGCCGTCGCCGTCATGGCGCTCGAGCGCGTTCCCGCCGACATCCGCGCCCAGGGCGGCGTGTCCCGGATGAGCGACCCCGACATGATCGAGGGCATCATCGCCGCCGTGTCCATCCCCGTGATGGCCAAGGCCAGGATCGGCCACTTCGTCGAGGCCCAGGTGCTCCAGGCGCTCGGCGTCGACTACATCGACGAGTCCGAGGTCCTGACCCCGGCCGACTACGCCAACCACATCGACAAGTGGCAGTTCACCGTCCCCTTCGTGTGCGGGGCCACCAACCTCGGCGAGGCGCTGCGCCGCATCACCGAGGGCGCCGCGATGATCCGCTCGAAGGGCGAGGCCGGCACCGGCGACGTCTCCAACGCCACCACCCACATGCGCAAGATCCGGGGCGAGCTCAAGCGCCTCACCTCGCTGCCCGAGGACGAGCTGTACGTCGCGGCCAAGGAACTGCAGGCGCCGTACGAGCTGGTGGCCGAGGTCGCCAAGTCCGGCAAGCTGCCGGTGGTGCTGTTCACCGCGGGCGGCATCGCCACTCCCGCCGACGCCGCGATGATGATGCAGCTCGGCGCCGAGGGCGTGTTCGTCGGCTCGGGCATCTTCAAGTCCGGCGACCCGGCCAAGCGCGCCGCCGCCATCGTCAAGGCCACCACGTTCTACGACGACCCCGACGTGATCGCCAAGGTCTCGCGCGGCCTGGGCGAGCCCATGGTCGGCATCAACGTCGACGACATCCCCGTGCCGCACCGCCTCGCCGAGCGCGGCTGGTAGACAGCCCCGCGCGCTCGGCACGCGGGGAGACACGCCCGGCTGGGAGATCCCGGCCGGGCGTTCTTGTCGTCTGGACAGCAGAGGCCGGGATGACCGTGCGGTGATGTCGCCTTTCGGGTGACCGATATCGTTCCGCCGCTCTTTACTCTCCAGTCACGATCGATCGTCAGGCTGCGGGCGTCCCCACTGATCGTCCCAGGGAGCCCAGTTGCCCGGCCTCGATCGTCGTTCCTTCCTCGTCACCGGAATCGCCGCCGCCGGCGCCGTCGCCGCGGCACCCGCGACCGCCTCGGCGGCCCCCACGCCGTCGCCCGAGACCGCGGGCGAACTCGCCTCCCGCGGCCTGCGCGCCGATCCGTTCACGCTCGGGGTGGCCTCGGGCGACCCCGACCACACCGGCTTCGTGATCTGGACCCGCCTCGCCCCGCAGCCGCTCGCCGAGGACGGGCTCGGCGGCATGCCGAAGCGCGCGTTCACGGTGCAGTGGCAGGTCTACGCCGACGAGAGCTGCCGCCGCGTGGTGCGGGCGGGCGTGGCCGAGGCGAGCCCGGAATGGGGGCACAGCGTCCACGTCGAGGTGGACCACCTGCGGCCCGGCAGCGAGTACTGGTACCGCTTCCGCGTCGGGCCGTACGTCTCACCGGCCGGCAGGGCCCTGACCGCGCCGGACCCGCTGTCGTTCGGCGGCCCGCTGACGATGGCCTTCGTGTCCTGCGCGCAGTACGAGCACGGCTACTTCACCTCCTACCGCCGCCTCGCCGAGGACCACCCGGACCTGGTCCTCCACCTCGGCGACTACCAGTACGAGTACACCAGGAACACCTACGTCGCCCCCGGCGGCAACGTGCGCGACCACGAAGGGCCGGAGACGATGACGCTGGCGAACTACCGCCAGCGGCACGCGCAGTACAAGACCGACCCCGACCTGCAGGCCGCGCACGCCGGCGCGCCGTGGCTGGTCGTCTTCGACGACCACGAGGTGGACAACAACTGGGCCGACGAGATGCCGGAGCGCCCGGAGGAGCAGCCCACCTTTCTCGAGCGCAGGGCCGCCGCCTTCCGCGCCTACTACGAGAACATGCCGCTGCGCCGCACCTCCGTGCCGCGTGGCATCGACATGCAGCTCTACCGGCGCGTCCGGTGGGGGGCGATGGCGAACTTCCACATGCTCGACACGCGGCAGTTCCGCGACGACCAGGGCTGCGGCGACGGCTACAAGGACTGCCCGGAGGCGGTCGACCCGGCCCGCTCGATCATGGGCTTCGAACAGGAGGCGTGGCTGCTCGACGGCTTCCGGCGATCGCGGGCGCGCTGGGACGTCATCGGCCAGCAGGTCTTCTTCGCCCAGCGCGACAACAACGCCGGGCCGGCGAAGATCACCAGCCAGGACGCCTGGGATGGTTACGTCGCCTCGCGGCAGCGTGTCACCCAGGGCTGGATCGACGCCGGCGTCCGCAACCCCGTCGTGCTCACGGGAGACGTGCACGCGCACTGGGCCAGTGACCTCAAGCTGGACTACGACGACCCCACCGGCCCCACGGTCGGGTCCGAGCTGGTGACGACCTCCATCAGCACCACCGGCGACGGAGCCGACTCCGACCCGGCGGCGCACCCGTTCCTGAAGATCAACCCTCATCTGAAGTTCTACAACAACCAGCGCGGCTACGTCCTCACGAAGATCGACAGGGACGCGATGACCGCCGACTTCAGGGTGGTGCCCGTCGTCTCCGCCCCCGGCTCCGAGGCGCACACCAGGGCGACGTTCGTGATCGAGGACAGGGTGCCCGGCGTGCGGCAGACCTACCTGCGCCCGCTCGACCCCTCGATCGCGGCGCGACGGGAGATGACAGCCGAGGACATGGTGGAGGCGACGGTGCGCCAGGAGACCGAGCGCCCCTGACGACGCGCCCCGGCGGGCGGCGCCCCCTTCCCGGGGCGCCGCCCGCTTCGTCCGTTCCGGCCCGGCCCCCGTTATCGTGACCTGCTATGACGACCGACGACACCGGGCGGCTCGCCGAGGCCCTGTCACGCGAGCTGCGCCACATCGTGATGCTGCTGCGCCGTACGACGGCGGGGCAGCCGGTCACCAGCCAGCAGTACTCCGTGCTCGGCTCCCTGGAGACCGGCGCGCGCCGGATGACCGAGCTGGCCGAGGAGCACGGCGTGCAGCTCCCCACGATGACCGTGCAGGTCAACCGCCTTGAGGAGGCCGGCCTGGTCGCGCGGGGCACCGACGCCTCCGACGCGCGGGTGCGCACCGTCGAGCTGACCGGGGAGGGCCGCGACCGCCTCCGGGCCGTACGGCGGGCGCGGGTCGCCTACCTGTGCGGGCGGCTGGACACGCTGACGCACGAGGAGCGCTCGGCCATCGCCCGCGCCCTTCCCGCCCTCGCCAAGCTGGGTCGTGTCTGATCAAGCCGGGTCGTGTCTCATTTATCGTTTTGGGCGCGCAAGACCGTGGCCATACCCTGAACAGGGTCACCACAGGAAGGGAAACCGTGAGGTCCGCACCCAAGATCGGCGTGCTCGCCCTGCAGGGCGACGTGCGCGAGCACATCCGCGCTCTGGAGGAGTCGGGCGCGACCGCCGTGCCGGTGCGCAGGCAGGAGGAGCTCGCCGCGGTGGACGCGCTGGTCGTCCCGGGCGGGGAGTCGACCACGATCTGGAAGCTCGCCACCGCCTTCGAGCTGCTCGAACCGCTGCGGTCGCGGATCAAGGAGGGAATGCCCGCCTACGGCTCGTGCGCCGGCATGATCATGCTGGCCGACCGCATCCGGGGCGGCATCGAGGGCCAGGAGACGCTGGGCGGCATCGACATGGTGGTCCGCCGCAACGCCTTCGGCCGCCAGGTCGACTCGTTCGAGGCCGATCTCGACTTCGCCGGGCGCGGCGCGATGAGGGCCGTGTTCATCCGCGCGCCCTGGGTCGAGTCCGTGGGGCCCGACGTGGAGGTGCTGGGCCGCACCGAAGCTGGGGATAGGATCGTCGCGGTCCGTCAGGGACCGCTGCTCGCGACGTCCTTCCATCCGGAGCTGACCGGCGACGCGCGGGTGCACTCGTATTTTGTCGAGATGGTGAGGGAGCTCTAGGCGATGTCCGGCCACTCCAAATGGGCGACGACGAAGCACAAGAAGGCGGCGCTGGACTCCAAGCGCGGCAAGCTTTTCGCCAAGCTCATCAAGAACATCGAGGTCGCGGCCAGGACCGGCGGGCCCGACCCGGACGGCAACCCCACGCTGTTCGACGCCATCACCAAGGCCAGGAAGAACTCGGTCCCGATCGACAACATCGAGCGGGCCCGCAAGCGCGGCGGCGGCCTCGAGGCCGGCGGCGCCGACTGGCAGACGATCATGTACGAGGGCTACGCCCCGGGCGGCGTCGCGGTCCTCATCGAGTGCCTCACCGACAACCGCAACCGCGCGGCGTCCGAGGTGCGCGTGGCGCTGACCCGCAACGGCGGCTCGCTCGCCGACCCCGGCTCGGTGTCGTACATGTTCAACCGCAAGGGCGTCGTGATCGTCCCCAAGGGGTCGCTGACCGAGGACGACGTGCTCATGGCCGTGCTCGACGCGGGGGCCGAGGAGGTCAACGACCTCGGCGAGAACTTCGAGGTGGTCTGCGAGGCCTCCGACCTCATCCCGGTGCGCAAGGCGCTGCAGGACGCGGGGATCGACTACGAGTCGGCCGAGATGAGCTTCGTCCCCACGCTCAACGTCCCCCTCGACGAGGACGGCGCCCGCAAGGTCTTCAAGCTCATCGACGCGCTCGAGGACAGCGACGACGTGCAGAACGTCTGGGCGAACTTCGACGTGAGCGACGAGGTCATGGAGAAGGTCGAGGCCTGACGCCGAAGCCGGGCAGAAGGGTGGAAAACCGGTGGCAGCGGCCACCGGCGCCCGCATAGCCTGACCTGCTGTGGAAATCCGTCATCTCACGAGCGACGACCTGGACGCGGTCCTCGACTCCCGCAGGCGCGCCTTCGGCCCGTTGTCCGGCGACGGCGCGGAGACGTGGCGCAAGCTCGTCTCCCCGATGCTGCCCGAGGGCCGTTACCTCGGCGCCTTCGACGGCACCCGCCTCGTCGGCGCGGCCAGGATCAACCCGTACGTCCAGTGGTGGCACGGCCGCCCGCAGTCGATGGGCGGCGTGGCGGGCGTGACGGTGGCGCCGGAGGACCGCGGCAGGGGAGTGGGCCGGACGCTCATGGACGCGGTGCTCGAGCGCTGCGCGCAGCTCGGCCACGCGGTCTCCGCGCTGTACCCGGCCACCACGCCGCTGTACCGGAGCGCGGGCTACGAGCACGCCGGCGTGCTCCAGCGGATCACCCTGCCCGCGGAGGCGCTGCGTACGATGGGCGACCCCGGCGGCGCGGTCAAGCTGCGCCGGATGGGCCCGGCCGACGCGGCCGAGCTCGTCGCCCTGATCGGCAGGGTGCACGCCGCCACGCGCGCGAGCGGGCCGCTGTCCTTCGACGAGCGGACCTGGCGCCTGTGGCTCGAGGACGACGACGACTTCTGCTACCTGGCCGAGGACGGGTTCGTCGTCTACCGGTGGAGCGACGGGGACATCGAGGTCGACAACCTGCTCGCGGGGTCGGAGGCGACGGCCCGGGCCCTGTGGTCGATGGTCGGCAGCGCCTCGTCCGTCGCGAAGTCGGTGACCGCCTGCGCCGACCCGGCCGACCCGGTGCTCTGGATGCTGCGGGAGCGGTCGAAGGACGAGGTCACCCAGACCCGGTGGATGTTCCGGCTGATCGACCTGCCCGCCGCCGTCGGGGGGCGCGGCTTCCCCGCCGGGGTGTCCGTGGAGATCCCCGTCGAGGTGAGCGACTCCCGGCGCCCGGGCAACACGGGCGCGTGGCTGCTGCGGGTGGACGGCGGTTCCGGCTCCGCGACGCGCCGGGACGCCGTGCCCGCAGAGAGCACCCGGCTCACGATCGGCGGCATGTCCGCGCTGTTCGCCGGCGTGTCCACGGCCACGCTCCGCCGCGCGGGCCTGCTGACCGGCGGCTCTCCCGAGGCCGACGACGCGCTGGACGCGGCCTTCGGCTGCGCCGCGTACATGATCGACTACTTCTGACGCACCCGCGCCGCCGCTGATCGCGATAGAGTGACCGGCCGAACAGGTGTTCGGCGCAGTGGCGGTGAGGTGCGGTGGCTGCGCCGGCCGGGATCAGGGAGGCGTGCCGGTGCGGTTGCCCCAGATGCGGGTGATGGGCGTGGACCCGGGGCTGACGCGGTGCGGTCTCGGCGCCGTGGAGGGCCGTCCGGGCGCGCCGCTGAGCCTGCTGTCGGTGGGGGTGGTCCGCACCCCGGCCGACGACGACATCGGGTCCCGGCTGGTCGTCATCGAGGCGGAGATCGAGCGCTGGCTCGACGAGATCAAGCCGGACGCGGTCGCCGTCGAGCGGGTCTTCGCCCAGCACAACGTCCGCACGGTCATGGGGACGGCCCAGGCGTCGGCCGTCGCGATCGTCTGCGCGGCCCGGCGGGGGCTGCCGGTCGCGCTGCACACGCCGAGCGAGGTCAAGGCCGCCATCACGGGCAACGGCAACGCCGACAAGAAGCAGGTCGGCACCATGGTCACCCGGCTGCTGCGGCTCGACGCCATGCCCAAGCCGGCGGACGCCGCCGACGCGCTCGCCCTGGCCATCTGCCACGTCTGGCGCGGCGGCGTTCAGCACCGCCTGGCCGACGCCCTGGCCAGGGCCCGTCACGGCGGTGCGAAGCCCGCGGGCTCTGGTAGGACTGGGACGCCCGGCGAAGTCGCGGCCGGGCGTTCGGACCGGGGAGGGAGCACGCGGTGATCGCATCCGTTGCGGGGCAGGTGGCGGCCATCGGGGCCGACAGCGCCGTGGTCGAGGTGGGCGGCGTCGGGATGCTCGTCCACTGCACCCCCGGGACCCTGGCCGGGCTGCGCGTCGGCGAGCCCGCCCGGTTGTCCACCTCGCTCGTCGTCCGCGAGGACTCCCTCACGTTGTACGGCTTCGCCTCCGACGACGAGCGCACCGTCTTCGAACTGCTCCAGACGGCCAGCGGGGTCGGGCCGCGCCTGGCCCTGGCCATGCTCGCGGTCCACGCGCCCAACGCCCTGCGCGTCGCGGTGGCGAGCGCCGACATCAAGGCCCTGACGATGGTGCCGGGCATCGGCCAGAAGGGCGCGCAGCGCATCGTGCTCGAACTCAAGGACAAGCTCGGCACCCCGGCCGGGGCCGTCGACGCCGCGCTGAACGGCTCGGCCGCTCCGCCGGCCTGGCGTGACCAGGTCCACTCCGGGCTGGTGGGGCTGGGCTACTCGTCCCGCGACGCCGACGAGGCGGTGGCGGCGGTGACCGCGGAGGCCGAGGCGGAGGTGGGGGGGGGGCGCGCGCCGCCGGGGGGCGGGGTGGGGTTGTGATCGGTAGTTC
>NZ_JBFAOO010000090.1:0-30350 GCF_040675265.1 Microbispora sp. NPDC049633 | reverse complement strand
CTCGCGGAGGCGATCGACCGGGGCCGCCGCTACCTCGCGGCCGGCGCCGACTGCGTCTACCCGATCCTCGCGAGCGATCCCGAGGCGATCGGCGCGCTCGTCCGGGAGATAGGCGGACCGATCAACGTGCTGATGCGGCCCGGTGTGCCGGCCGTCCGCGACCTCGCGGCCCTCGGCGTGGCCAGGATCAGCTTCGGCCCCGGCGTCCACCGCGCGACCCAGGCGTTCACCGCGCGCATGCTGGACACGATCGCCCGGGGAGACGACCCCTTCCCGCCCGCCTGACCACGTCCGCCGGCCTACGGCTCGCCGTACGACCAGCCCGACCAGCGCTCGACCCGGACGAGGATCGCGGGCCCGGCCGGGGGGCGCTCGCGATACTGGGCGTACTTGCGCGCCAGCCCCGCCACGGCCCGCTCATGCTCGGCGCCGCCCTCCACGACGCGGGCCCGCCCGTCGGCGCGCACCCACCACAGCCGTTCCCAGTCGTCCTCGTAGTGGTCGGCCAGCAGGCAGACGCGGGGATTGTCGCGGATGTCGCGCAGCCGCCGCAGGTCGGCGGTGGCCTTCGGCTTGTGGTCCACGGCCGTCACCACGACGCCCTTCTCACCCTCCCGCAGCACGGCGAACGTGACCGGGACGAGCCGCGGCGCCCCCTCGGCCCCGGCGGTCGCGAGGCGGGCCACGCGGGCCGCCGAGAACAGGGCGCGGGCCCGCGACTCGGGCATCCTCACCAGGCCAGCCTACGCACCGTGGTCGCGCTTGATCGTCTTTGTACGGCGGCCTATGGTGTCCGCCATGGAGGCATCTGACTTACTCGAGCGGGCCCGCTCGAGCGCACGCGACCCCGAAGATCCCCTGGAAATCCTGTCCGCCGCGATCACCCTGGTTCCCGAACTGGGCGGCGAGGCGGACGCCCTGCTCGATCTGGCGGTGCGCCGCGCCCGTGAGGCCGGCGCGTCCTGGACCGCCATCGGTGAGCGTTTCGGTTACATCAGGCGGAGCGCGCGCAGGCGGCGCTTCACTCCCGCCTTCGCCCACCGCCACCTGGTCAACCGCCGCATGAAGCGCGACGCCGCCTGCTCCTTCTGCCGCAGGCCGCCCGGCCCGCGCGTCCACATGGTCCACGGCGAGGGCGGACGCATCTGCGACCGCTGCGTGGCGCTGGCCGGAGACATCGTCGCCGGGCTGGCCCGCCGCCGCCGTTGACGCACGTCAGGTGACCGTGAGCCGTCGCGCGTAGCGCTCGTCCCGCCACGGCTCCTCGCCCAGCACCTCGGCCAGCGTGGCCGCCGCGTCGTACACGTCGACGTAGCGCAGGTACAGCGGCGCGAAGCCGAAACGGACGAAGTCCGGCTCGCGGTAGTCGCCCATCACTCCCCGGTCCGCGAGCGCGCGCACCACGGGGTAGCCCTGCGGGTGACGGTAGCTGACCTGGCTTCCCCGCCGCTCCGGGTCGCGCGGGGTGGCCAGGACGAGCCCGAGCCCCGGGTCGACGAGGTCGTCGAGCAGCTCGACGAACAGCGAGGTCAGGGCCAGGCTCTTGGCTCTGACCTCGTCGAGGTCCACCCGCTCCCAGATGTCGAGCGACGCGTTCAGCGCGGCGTACGACAGGATCGGCGGGCTGCCCGTGGCGAAGCGCCGCACACCGGCCGCGGGGCGGTAGTGCGGTTCGAAGTCGAAGGGCGCGGCGTGCCCGTGCCAGCCCGACAGCACGTTCTGGACGGCGTCCTGGTGGCGGGGCGCGACGTACAGGTACGCGGGGGCGCCGGGCCCGCCGTTCAGGTACTTGTAGGTGCAGCCGACGGCGAAGTCCGCCTCGCCCACCCGCACGGGCAGCGCCCCGGCGCTGTGGCACAGGTCCCAGATCATGAGCGCGCCGGCCGCCCGGACCCGCTCGGTCACCGCCGTCATGTCCCTGGCCGCGCCCGTCCGGTAGTCCACGTGCGACAGCAGCACGAGCGCGACGTCGTCGCCGAGGGCGTCCTCCAGCGAGCGGCCGCCCTCGCCGATGTCCCTGATCTCGTACGCGCCGAGCGCCCGGGCGGCGCCCTCCACGACGTACCGGTCCGTGGGGAAGTTGTCGAGGTCGGAGACGATCACACGGCGGCCGGGCCGCAGCGGAAGGGCGGCCGTGACCAGTTTGAAGATGTTCACCGAGGTGGAGTCGCCGGCCAGCACGTCGCCGGGGCGCGCGCCGATCAGGGGCGCGATGCGGTCACCGGTGCTCTGCGGCATGTCCCACCAGCCGGCCGTGTTCCAGCTGGCCCCGAGATGCACCCCCCACTCGGTCTCGACCGTGCGGGCCACCCTTTCCGGCGTCCGCCGGGGCAGCGCGCCGAGCGAGTTGCCCAGCAGGTAGACGACCCCGGGAGGCAGCGAGAACTCGTCGCGGAACTCCCCGAGCGGATCCTTGGCGTCGAGGTCCTGGCATTCGGCACGGCTGAGAACCATCGGCAGCTCCTTCGTCACCGCATTATGTACCGAAATATCCGTTGTTGTCGTTATGGCGATGACGGAGCGTTCCCGGCGCCGGCAATACCGGAAAGGACCGTTCCACGGATGCGGACGGCTATAACCCCCAGGGATCGCCACACCGGCACGATCAGCGCAAAGTAAGCACAAGACGCACCCCAAGCTCTGTGCGATCGTGGACAAGACGGGGCAAGTTCTCTGGAGACGCCAAACCCCCGTTGGTGACAGAGGGTGATCAAACGTGACGGAATCCCCGTCGGTGCATCACGAGGCCCCGATCTATCGCCGCATCGCCGACAGGCTGCGCGATCAGATCTTGTCCGGAGCGCTCGGTGACGGCGACCGGCTACCGGGCGAGAACGCGCTCATGAAGGAGCACGGCGTCGCCCGGGCCACGGCACGGCAGGCGCTCGCCGTGCTGATCAACGAAGGGCTCGCCGTGCCGAAGCGGGGATCAGGCGTCTACGTGCGGCTGTTCCGCCCCATCCGCCGCCACGGGTCCCGCCGGCTCTCCCGTGAGCAGTGGGCCCGGGGTCTGGCCATCTGGGACTCCGACACCCGGGGCCGGTCGTACGTCGTGGACGAGGTGAGCATCGTGCGCGAGCCGGCGAGCGAGCAGGTCGCCCGCGTGCTCGGCGCGGGCGAGGTGTGGGTGCGCCGGCGCCGCTACTCCGTGGACGGCCGTCCCGTGCAGCTCGCGGCCTCCTGCTTTCCCGCCGATCTCGTGGAGGGCACGGCGATCGTCCTGCCCGACACCGGTCCCGGCGGGGTGTACGCCCGGCTGGGCGAGCTCGGCCGGGCTCCCGTCCACTTCAGCGAGGAGGTGCGGGCGCGGATGCCGTTGCCCGGCGAGGCCGAGTCGCTGAACCTTCCCGCCGGCACGCCGGTGATCTCCGTCACCCGGGTGGCCTTCGCGGAGGGAGGCATGCCGGTCGAGGTCAACGAGATGATCCTGGACGCGGCGTCCTATGTACTTCAGTACGACTTCGACGCCTAGGTCAAGAGGCAACGTTGACCTGACCATCCCGATCATTGATTTCTCTAGAGATGTCCCGCACTTTGAGGAGGAGACGTCAAGAACACCGGGCACACGGCGAGGGAAGGTGTACGGATGTCCTTTGACCGACGCCTCGCCGAGATCGCCCGGGAGTTCCCGGAGTGGACGATCTGGCGGAGCGACGCCGGCCGGTGGTGGGCGACCCGGCACCACCCGCTCACGTCGGCGCAGCGTGCGGCGGGATGCGCGATGACCATCGACGCCGACGAGGCCGACGGGCTGCGTGAGCTGCTGCGCGAGCAGGAGACCCGCACCGCCGATCCCTGAGCGCGGAAGCCCCCGACCCGATCGGGGGCGGGGGCTTCCGCTACCACTTCTGCACCTGCTCCGCCCGGTGCGGGGCAGTGCGACCTGCGCGCCGGCCAGGCACTCCGGCGCGACGCGCCAAGGGCGTCACACAGTCACGCGGTCACACGATCACGCGGTCACACAATCACACGGCACCCGGCCCGGATCGCACGACTCAGATCGCACGACTCAGTTGCCTCCGACCGACTGCCCGTCCGGCAGGGCACGCCGCACGCGGCCGAGGTTGACGTCGGTGTCCTCGGGCGAGGGCGCCGCGGCGTGACCGTCCTGGTGACGTCCGTCGTCCACGATCAGAACCGCGTCGTCCTCGTCGTCGTCCGCCCGTCCCTGACCGGTGGCGTCCTCGGGGTGCGCCTCCTGCCCGGACGGCGCGGCCTCCAGAGCCTGCCGCGGCTCGTCACCCGGCTCGTGCCGCTGGTCGTGCTGCTGGTTTTGGGCGCCCGCGGCGATGGCGTGCACCTGCGGCGGCGGCAGCACGGCGGCCTCGTCGATCACCGGTCCCGCCGCGGCCTCGCGCTGCATGAGGTCGCCGAGCACCGAGCCGATCTCGTTGAGCCGCCGCACGACCTCCGTGTGGGTGTCGGTGAGGTAGGCCACCCGGCGGCCGGTGTGCTCGTCCAGCGCGTTCACGCGCTGCTGCGCCGCCGCCAGCATGGCCTCGGCCTGGCCGCGCGCCTCGGAGAGCATCCGCTCCGCCTCCATCCGGGCGGCGGTGAGCTGCCGCTCCCCCTCGGCGCGGGCGGCGCGCATGATCTCCTCCGCCTCCGCGCGGGCCGTGCCCAGCGTCTCCTCCGCGTTCGCGCCCGCCTGCGCCAGCAGCCGGTCCGCCGTGGAGGTGGCTTCGGCGACGCGGCGCTCGGCCTCGTCCTGGGCGGCGGTCCTGATGGCGTCGGCCTGCTCGCGCGCCGACGTCACCAGCCGCTCGGCCTCGGCCGCCGAGCTCTCGCGCAGCCTCGTGGCCTCCGCCTCGGACGCCTCCTTGTTGGCGGCCGCCTCCTCCTGCGCCAGCTTGAGTATCTGGCTGAGCCGCTCGCCCAGCTCGTCGGGGTTCTGCGGCGACTCCGCCATCCTCCGCCGCGCCTCGGCCAGCTCCAGCCGGCTCTGCTCCGCCTGGTCGATCGTGCGCGCCAGCCGTTCCTCCAGGTCCCGGATCTGGTTGCGGGTCCGGATCATGTAGTCGTGGACCTGCCTGCGGCTGTACCCACGCATCACGACTTCGAAGGAGTCGTCACTCATGAGGTCGGGGAAGTTGTCGGTCTGATTCGTCATGAGAAACCCTGGGGTTGGAGATAACGACGGTAACGCAGCCAGGACACGACTTTCCTGCTATCCGTCGCACATCGCAACCTGAACGCCCCAGGCGCCGGGCGGAACACGGGGCGTCGCATCGAACCCGGCACGTGCCACATGGGATCATGACGGCATGCCGTACATAGCGGACCTGGACGACGACGCCGCGCCGATCATCCATCCGGAGGCATGGGTGGCCCCGGGGGCGGTGGTCGTCGGGAGAGTGCGGCTCGGGCGCGGCGCGAACGTCTGGTACGGATCGGTGCTGCGCGGCGACGACGAGCGCATCGAGGTCGGCGACGAGGTCAACATCCAGGACCTGTGCTGTCTGCACGCCGACCCCGGCGAGCCGGCCATCCTGGAGGACCGGGTGAGCCTCGGCCACCGCGCGATGGTACATGGCGCGCACGTGGAGACCGGCGCGCTCGTGGGCATCGGCGCGGTCGTGCTCGGCGGGGCGGTCGTCGGAGCCGGTTCCCTGATCGCCGCGGGGGCCGTCGTGCCGCCCGGCCGTCGCGTCCCGGCGGGCGTGCTGGTCGCGGGCGTGCCGGGCAAGGTCGTCCGTGAGCTCACCGACGACGATCGCGCCTCCTTCGCGCGTACGCCGGACAACTACCTCGCCAAGGCCCGCCGTCACGCCGCGGCCTCGGTTCGCTCCCGATGAGCGTGCCGGCCAGCGCCAGGTGGTCCGACAGCTCCGGGTCGGTCCTGATGACCTCGGCTCCGCCCGGCCGGTAGTCGGCCTCGGTCGCGAAGATGTAGTCGATCTTCCGGCCGCCGCGCGTGGTCGGTTCGCCGCCGCGGCGCGCGAGCCCGCACGACTCGGCGCCGGCCTCGACGTAGCCGCCGTCGCCCAGGCCCATGCCGTACACGCCGGTGAGCTGGTCGTGGCCGGGTTCGCGGTTGAAGTCGCCGGTGAGGATGACCGGCGCGCCGCCGGCGTACCGCGCCACCAGTCCGGTGACCTGCCGCGGGGTCTCGGTGTCGGAGATGTGGGTCACGCAGCAGACCGAGCGGCGCGGGCCGACCCGTCCCGTGGCGCACAGCAGGCCGCGCGGGTGGATCGTCTCGCCGGGCACGGCCGGGGCGTGGTCGGCGCGCAGCAGCCGCCGCAGCGGCGGCGGACCCTCGGCCCCGTTCTTCAGCGCGAGCGCCACACCGAATGTCCTGCCGTCCGGCGGCGCCGTGTCCGGGGTGAGGTCGCCCCACAACGTGCGGCACCGGTCCTCGCGGCCCGGCCCGCCGCCCTTGGCGTAGCCGTACCAGACCAGGCGGTAGCCGGGCAGCTCACGCCGGAGCAGGCCGACCTGCGCGTAACACATCTCGGTGAAGGAGGCGACGTCCACGTCCCTCGACCGGATCAGCGCGGAGACCTGGCCGGCCCAGGTTCTGCGGCGCTGCGGCGTCAGGTCGCGTACGCAGGTGCCGGCGCTGTTGCCCGCGGCACAGACGTTGTAGGTGAGCACGCTCACCCGGTACGTGTCGGCGGCCGGCGGAAGACTCGCGACCACAAGCGCCACAATTGCCGCTCCTGCCACATATGCCCCCATACATGGAGAAGCTAGTCAGCAGCGATCAACCCACCCAGGCACCTGTGGTGAAATTTCCGACATTGATTGCCATGACCGGCGCGGCGACCGCGATGTAGGCCATGAGAACCCAGGGCCTTCGGGTGCCGACGACGCCCACGGAGATGTAGAGGGGCCACCACAGCAGCGAGGCCCGGCCCACCGACATGTAGAACGACGACATCGCCAGCAGCGCCACCGCCTGCGGCGCCAGGTAGGCGAAGTCGGCCCACCTGCGCCGGACCAGCCGCGCGAGGATCAGCACGACCAGCACGATCGCCGAGATGATCTCCTCGCGGTACGACGTCGTCAGGAAGGGCTCGTCGATCGACCGGTGCCAGGTGTTGATGAACACGTTCCAGGGCGCCTCGGGGTAGCGGCCCCAATACTGCGCCTCCGCCGCCTTCCAGGCCATCAGATCGCCCGTGCGGTTCCAGAGATAGAGCATGTACGCCAGCACCGGCACGCCCGGCAGCAGCAGCCACGGCGCCTTCCGCCACCCCTTCGGGGCACGCAGCCCGTCGCGCGCGACGAGGAACTGCACGGCCAGCCCGAGGGCGAGGAAGAGCCCGGAGATGCGGATGGACGACGCGAAGGCGGCGCAGATGGCGGCCGCCTCCCACCGGCCCTGGCGCGCCAGCAGCCACGCGGGGATGGCCAGCGCGAGGAACAGCGCCTCCGTGTAGCCGGCGAGCAGGAACACCGCGAACGGGCTGCAGAAGAACGCCAGCACGGTCCAGTGGCCGCTGCCCTCCCGGTACGACTCGCTCAGCCGCGACAACGCGACCGCCACGACGGCGCTCGCGACGAACGAGATCAGGACGAGGGCGAGCCTCAGGTCCGGGATGACGAACTGCACGGCGCGCAGCAGCAGCGGCAGCCCCGGGAAGAACGCGACGAGCCGCGGCGAGTCCTGGTCCTCCGGCCGGCCGTCGTAGCCGTACCGCGCGATGTCCATGAAGTTGTAGGAGTCGTACCGGTTGAACCGGTCGAGGATCGGGTCCTCCGTCCGGCCGGGCGCCGCGAGTATCAGGTAGATGTAGCAGGCGATCTGCCAGAAGAACCAGATCAGCA
Organism: Microbispora sp. NPDC049633; assembly: GCF_040675265.1. Classification (NCBI taxonomy): domain Bacteria; kingdom Bacillati; phylum Actinomycetota; class Actinomycetes; order Streptosporangiales; family Streptosporangiaceae; genus Microbispora; species Microbispora sp. NPDC049633. Next base: position 22,577 of record NZ_JBFAOO010000090.1, on the reverse strand, counting down.
GGGCCGTGCGGTCGCTCGGCCGGCCGAGCCACCACACCGCCCGCCATGTCCGGCCCGACTGCGGCCCCGTCTGTTCGCCGGTCGCCGTGCCGCCAGAGCTGTCCACGGACGTCATCTTCTCCGATGCCTCGTCCGCGCCCTGCTCCCGGGCGGTCCCGGCCTGCTGGATCTCCGTCACGAGCACCTATGGAATACGCCACGGCAGTTCATGCCAAGTGGCGGGCGCCCTGGAGATGCGTCCCAATCCCCGGAAATACGGATATGCGCTGCTCAACGCCTCCCGGCTCGTGAAACTTTCACCGAGGGCCCCCCGGTGCGCCACGGGCTCCCGCCGCCTGTCGGACCGGCGAGCTACCATCGGATCCAGCGAGGGGACCGCCGGAGATCGTCCCGGCAATCGGAGCCCCGGAGGGGCATCGGCCGGGGTCCGGCCGTCGCCCACTCCGGCCGGGCAGGCGAGAGACCGTCCTCTCCAGAGGACGGAGGAGTCGCTGCCGCGTGTACTGGGACGGGTTCACGGCGATGGAGCGCGACGTGCGCGCCGTCGTCGGCGACCCCCGGTGGGCGCTGCTCCCCCCGCTCGCACGGGCGCACACCCTGGCCCAGCGGGCGCTTGTCACCCCGGACGGCGTGTGGTGGCTGTTCGGCGCGCACGCCCGCTGGTATCGCCTGGACCGCGTCGACGGCCGCTGGCACCTGTCGGCGCCGCCGCTGCACCCGGCCGTCCGGACCGCCGCCCGGCCGCACCCGCCGGAGGTCGCGATCCCGCCGGCGCTGATCCCCACCGGTTTCGACTTCGCGTACGACCGCGGGTCCACCCAGGCCTTCGTCGGCCCGGACGTGCCACACGAGATCACCGAACGGCTCCGCGCGCTGCTCCTGGCCCACCGCGGGCTGCGCCGGGAGGACTTCCCCCTCGGCGACAGCGTCTACCGGGAGATCTTCGCCCGCGACGTGGCCGCCACGGTGGCGGCCGTGTGGGGCACGATCATGTGGTGCGCCTACGCGCCCGCCTTCGACGGCAACGAGGTCATGCTGTCGATGTTCGGCGAGTTCCTGGCCCGGCCCCTGCCCGGTGACGACTGGGTGCGCTGGCTGCCCATGGGGTCGCTCGACGCGCTCGTGGCCCTGTACGCCGAGCGGATGCGCTCCGGCGCGGGGGACGCCGGCCTGCGCCTCGCCGGACTGATGGCCGAGACGGCCACGGTGCTGCGCGCCGACCCCCGGTTCCGCCCGCGGGCCGACGCGCTGATCGCGATGTCGGAGCCGCTGCTCACCAGCCCCTGGCTGGACCAGCACGCCATGCCCGGCGGCGCCGTACGGCAGGCCTGGCTGGCGCGCTGCCCCCCGCACCTCGTCCCCGCCACGCTCCCGGAGTGGGCGCCGGGCGAGCACTTCCGCCACACCCTGTACGACCTCGTCGAGGCCCTGGGCTACACGGCCGCCCGGGGAATGGATCCGCGGGCGGTGGCGGCCGCGCTGCTCGCCGCCGACGTGGCGGGCGTGTGCGGCGTGTCCGAACCCGCCTGGGCGGCGCCGGGCAGTTCACAGACCGCGCAGGTGGTCACCGCGCTGTATCCGTGGATGGACGACGAACTCCGGCAGTCGCTCTATCTCGCGCTCACCGATCCCGCCCATCCGCTGCGGGGCTGCTGGCCGGCCGGCGGCGAGCTGCCGCCGGGGCTGGTCCCGCCGGACCGCGAGACGGCCGCCGCCCTGCTCGGCTCCGCGTACGCGACCGGCCTGGCCTGGTGCGCCCTGACGGGCACGCCCGCGCCCACCGTGGGCTTCCCGGTGTGCGCCGCGGTCGTGCAGTGCCTGATCCACCAGCGCGACGATCCGCGCCCTCAGGAGGCGGCGGAACACAGGCGCGACCTGGAGGAGTCCGGGAGCTGGCTGTTCGAAACTTCTAATTCGGATATTTCGTCCTTACCTCCGCTTTAGCAATCCCTTCCCCTCATCACCGTCTTTTTCATCGAATCGTGATCTCGGTATCAGGGAAATGGTCCCGGAGGGACGAGGGACGCCGGCCGGAATGGTCACGATGGGCCATGTCGCGCGAAGGTACCCGGACGTAACCTCGTGATGGGTGTGGGCTGCGGAAGGAAGGACGACGCGGTGGGGCACGACGACCTGGACTCTCGGGTCCACGACCGTGTCGCGTTGGACGAGATCGCGCTCTACGCCGAGGTGCTGGAGGCCGTGAACATCACGGAGAACCGACTGACCTTGGAAGAGCTCGACAACGCGCTCGGATTGCGGACTTCGGCGAGCCGCTGAAGGCATTGGGAGCACGGACCGTCCCGGGTACCCGATGGGGCCCGGGACGGTTGCTCGACCGGACGATCCGTTCAAGCGCGGTGATGCCGATGATCGACAGCGGTGATCACGACCTGACGAGCCGGGCGATGGCCGCCGAGGCCTCCTTCACCTTCTCGCCCGCCTCCGGGCCTCCGCTCTTGACGGCGTCGGCGACGCAATGGGCGATGTGGTCCTCCAGCAGGCCGAGCGCCACCGCCTGGAGGGCGCGGGTGGCCGCCGAGACCTGGGTGAGGATGTCGATGCAGTAGGCCTCCTCGTCCACCATCCGCTGCAGCCCCCGGATCTGTCCCTCGATCCGGCGCAGGCGGGTGAGGTAGGCCTGTTTGTCCCCGCTGTACCCGTGCATCCTTCAACGATACCCGTTACCGGTATTCAGCGGGCGCCGCTCCGATCCGGCGGGTAGGGCGGGCGCTCGCGGGAATGCCACCATGGACCGGCTCATAGCGGCGCTGGAGTCGCGATGGGAACACAGGCTGTCCTTCGTATCCTGCCGTTCGCCGCCATGGCGGCGGTGGTGGTGCTCGACCTGCTCGCCGGGCCCGCCCTGGGCCTGCTGCCGTTGCTGACCCTCGGGCCCGCGTTCGCCGCGGTGACCGGCGGCACGCGCCACACGGTGCTGGCCGGACTGGTCGCGCTCGTCCTGTCCGTGCCGCTGGCCTACCACGACCGTCTGCTCGGCGGCCCGGTGATCACGATCACGCTGGTCGCGATCGTCGGGGTCACCGCGGCCGCCGCGCTGGCGTGCCGGCTCCGCGCCGAGGGCGAGCGCACGCTGGCGAACGTCCGCCTCGTCGCCGAGGCGGTCCAGCGCGTGCTGCTGCGCCCAGTGCCCCGGCAGGCGGGCGATCTGCGCGTCGCCCTGTCCTACACGTCCGCCACTGTGGAGGCCCGCATCGGCGGGGACCTGTACGACATCACCAGGGGGCCCGACGGCGTCCGGGTGATCGTCGGCGACGTGCAGGGCAAGGGCCTGGCGGCCGTGGAGACGGCGGCCTCGGTGGTCGGCGCCTTCCGGGAGGCCGCCTATGACGAGCCGACGCTCGCGGCTGTCGGCCAGTGCCTGGAGGACCACCTCACGCGGCGGCTCGGCGGGGAGAAGTTCGTCACCGCCGTGCTCGCCGAGGTGCGCGAGGACGAGATCGAACTGCTCAACTACGGCCACCCGCCGCCTCTGCTGCTGACGGGCGACGGCCGCGTCCGCCGGCTCGAACCACGTGAGGAGACGCCGCCGCTCGGCCTGGTCGAGCTCGCCCCGGCCGGGCCGCGGCCGTACGGGTGCGCGTTCCGCCAGGGCGACCGGATCCTCTTCTACACCGACGGCGTGATCGAGGCACGGGACCGGGCCGGCGCCTTCTATCCCCTTGAGGACCGGGCATCCCGCCTCCTGCGGTCCGACGACGATCCGCAGATCACGCTCGACCTGCTGGAACACGACCTGGTCACGCACGTCGGCGGGCCCCTCACCGACGACGCGGCCATGCTGCTCGTCCGCAGGGAACGCCCCTGACGGCCTGGCCGGGGCATCGTTTGCCATGTGCAATCATTGACGGACAGTTCTGGCCCCCACCGTACGGTGACGGCCGGATCGCAGGGCCAGGTGAGCAGGGGCGAGCACGAGTGGAACCGGGAAGGCACGGACAGCCCGACAGCTTCTCCATGCTCACTGTTCTGGACGAGAACGTCGTGGTCATCAGGATGTTCGGCGACCTGGACCTGGTCGCCGCCCCCTCTCTGCGCGCCTGCCTGGCCGAGGCGGTCGGGCTGCGTACCCCGCCCCGCATCGTGGTCGACGCCGAAGGGCTCAAATTCTGCGACTCGACCGGACTGAGCGTCCTCATGGGGGCCCTGAGCGCCGTCAAGGCGGCCGGCGGGCGCCTGGCGCTCAGCGGCGCCCACGGGCGCTTCGCCCGGATGCTCCGGATCACCGGCCTCGACTCGGAGCTGCCGATCCACGACACCGCAACCGACGCCGCCGCACACCTCACCCGGCCCGGCGGCCCCGGGACACGACCTAGTTGACGCAGTCCTGGGTCTTGAGGCTCAGGGCCAGCTGGTAGATCCTGCCGCCGCGCGACAGCAGGAAGACGTAGTCGGCCCTGCGGTTGCCGGGGACCGTGGTGACGGGGTAGCCGCTGGCGGCCGTCCTGAGATGGGGATAAGCCTTCTCCAACTGCTTGCGGGTGGAGCCGATCCCGATGCCCTCAGGGGTCCTTACGCCCTTGGGCGCGAAGATCACGGCGACGCCGCGCTTCTTCGAGATGAACAGGCCGGCCCCGTCCTTGCCGGTCGGGTGCGCCTTCAGGTCCCAGCCCGAGCAGCCGCCTCCGCCGCCGAACTTCTTGACGACTCCGCGGGTCTTCTGGGCCTGCTTGACGCTCATCCCCAGCGTCACACCGCCGTAGCCGTACGGCCCCAGCCTGCCGGCGGCGCTCACAGCGGCATCCATGGGGGCATTCTTAGGGGCATTCACGGGGGCGCTCGCCGCCGCGCTCGCGGACGTGGCGCCGCCCAGCGCGACGCCCACGGCGAGGACCGCCACCGCCCCCGAACGCCCCAGACGCGCAGCCGTGTTCGTCATCCCGCTCTCCTCCCGATCTTCATGGTCGTCCGTACGGCAACCAGCATCACGACGGGCTCTTGCGACCCGGTTGCGGCCCACTGGGGAGCGACGGCGCGGTCAGGTCATGCGGAAGACCGGCCCGCGCGGGATGAACGGCAGGACGGCACCGGCCGGGATGAGGAACGCGTGCTCACGGCGGATCCGGACCACGTCGCACTCGCCGTCGGTGATGACCAGGATCGGGCCGTCCCCGGGAAGGTCCTGCGGCCCGTTCGAGCAGGTTGACGCCCGGCTGGAGGATCGTCCCGCCGCGCCCCCGCACGCGAACCCTGCCGGCGATGTCCTCGACGGGCAGGTAGCCCGCCGCGTCGTAGGCGACGGCGTCGCAGAACACGACCCGGGCGCGCGGCACGTCCCGCTCGGTCGCGTACGAGGCGATGGCGCCGAGCGCCTTGCCCAGGACTCGCACGTTCATGGACCCCGAGGTGTCGAGCACGACCCCGAACGTGGCGCGGCGCACCGCCTCCTCGGGCCGCAGCCGGCCGGGGCGGGGAATGCCGGGCGTCGCCGACTGGCGGCGGGAGGCCCGGGCGTAGGTTCTGCGCCGCTCGACCGCGGGCACATGCTCCTCGACAGTGCCCCTCGTCAGTGCCCCTCGTCAGTGCTCCTCGTCAGGGGCGGGAGCGCAGGCCGTACATCAGCTCTTCCCAGCGGACCGCGACGGCGGGCGCGGCGTGCGCGGACGCGCTCTCCAGCGCCCCCGCCGCCAGCTCCATGCGGCGGCGTTCGTCGTCCACCAGCCCGAGCAGCGCGCAGGCGAACGACTCGGCGTCGCCGCCCTCCCCCTCCTGTACGAGCACGCTGTCGCGGCCGGGACGGAGGAACTCGGCGGGCCCACGGGACCCGGCGAAGCCCACGACCGGCACTCCGCAGCTCAGCGCCTCGAGGACGGACATGCCCAGCACCTCGTGCCGGGACGGCACCGCGACGATGGACGCCTTGGCGAACTCGCCGGGCAGGTCGGGGGTGGTGCCCATGAAATACACGTGGTTGTGCAGGTCGAGGTCGCGGACGAGGGCGCGCAACCGCCGCTCCTCCGGGCCCCCGCCGTACAACCGCAGCCGCCAGTCGGGCCGCTTGTCGGCGACGATCGCGAAGGCCCGCACGAGCTGGTCGTACGACTTGCCGGCCACCAGCCGGCCCCCGGCGCTGACGATCCGGTTGTCCATGCGGGAGCGCGGCCAGGGCGCCGCGGGCAGGGCGTCGGGGATGGCGTGGACCGACAGGTCGTCGTCGAGCAGCCGCACCCACTCGTCCCGCCGGGCGGCGGTGCTCGCGACCACGGCGTCGAGGCGGGGATAGAAACGGCGCACCGGGGCGGGCACCGACGGTCTGCCCCACTCCCGGGCGATGCGGACGACGTCTCGCGGGGCGTACCGCGCGGCCTGGACGCTCAGCGACGGGCGGGTGGTGACCAGGACGTCGGCGCGCAGGCCGCGCAGCATCCGCCAGAGCGCCACCTCGGTGCGCACCTGCCCACGGGGCAGCAGGTGATGGACACCGGGCCGGGCGTCCACGAGCCAGCGCAGCGTCACCCGGCGGTCGACCGGGAAGAACGGGGTCTCCCGGGTGCGCCGGACGCTCACCACCTCCACCTCGTGCCGTGAGGCCAGCCCTCCTGCCAGGTTCAGCATCGCCCGCACGTCGCCGCGCATGCCGTACGCCGAGGGAAGCAGGAAGGCGATCCTCACGCTCCCACCTCCAGCAGCAGCTCGTCGCCGGAAGTGAAGCTGGGCCGGATCGGCACGCCGTCCACGAGCGCCCGGGGATAGTGGACGCGGCGGCGTTTACCCTCGACGTCGTCGAGCCGGGCGCCCAGCGGCAGGGCGCCGTCGACGCCGTCGACCTCCAGGTAGGGCTCCCAGGAGCCCTGCGAGTCGGGGGTGGCCTCCAGCACGTCGCACAGCGAGAGCGCGGCATGGAACCGGACTCCCTGGACGGTGGCGGCGACCCGCACGGTCGTGGCCGGATCGCTGTGGCCCCGATCGGTGTGGCCCGGATCCCTGTGACCCGAATCGCTGTGACGCAGTGCGAGGGTGGCGCGACGGTGCTGGTCGTCGTCGTCCAGGCCGGTGTAGGCCAGCAGCCCGGTCACCTCGAAGCGCCCCTCGCGGAACCACACCGCGCGGACGTCGGCCACGGGCTCCGCCGGGTCTATCTTCAGGGCCAGAAAGCCGTTGCGCGTGCGGTAGGCCCGGTAGGCCAGCGTCCGCCGGCCCAGCGCGTACGCGTCGAGGCGGTCGAGCGAGAACCCGGGATCGACGCTCTGGATACGGGCGCGGGCGCCGTCCTGTTCTAGATAGGTGTCCCAGCGTCCCGCACCGAGGTCGAGGGGCGCGAGGGAGACCGCGACGCTGGCGTCCCCGGTGCGCCCGCCGGTCGCGCCGAGCGTCACCCGCCGTTCCTCACCCGAGCCCCGGCGGCGCAGGACCAGGCGGGCGCCGTCCGCCAGAGGCTCGGCGATGGACAGACGCAGGGAGAGGACGTCCGCCAGGGTGACCTCCGCGTCGGTGACGACTACACCCATCGTCCAGCCCCCTCCCCGTCGATTGAGCCAACGTTGAGGTTACCGTGATTTTCCTGTTATGTGGAGAAAGCCTTTGTCACTCTTTCGTGAAACACGGTTCATTCCATCGCCTTGACGAAGGATTTCGACAAATAGTTCACACTGATGGCAAAGAAGGCTTTACCCCTGCTTGATGGATTTGATCAGGAGCTGGGCGACGTCCACGACCTCGAGCGACTCCTTGGCCTGACCCGCGTTCTTCTTCTCGTTGATCGCGTCGCCGAGCATCACCAGACAGAACGGGCAGGCGGTCGAGACGGTGTCGGGATCGGTGGTCAGCGCCTCGTCCACGCGCTCGGTGTTGATGCGCTTTCCGATCCGCTCTTCCATCCACATCCGCGCGCCGCCGGCGCCGCAGCAGAAACCGCGGTCCTTGCAGCGGTGCATCTCCTGGGTCTGGACGCCGGGCACCTTGGCCATGATGTCGCGCGGCTGGGCGTAGACCTTGTTGTGCCGGCCGAGGAAGCACGGGTCGTGGTAGGTGATCTTCTCCTCGATCGGCGTGATCGGGGTGAGCCTGCCCTCCTCGACCAGGTGCGCCAGCAGCTGGGTGTGGTGCACGACCTCGTAGGTGCCCCCCAGCTGCGGATACTCGTTGGCCAGGGTGTTGAAGCAGTGCGGGCAGGTGGCCACGATCTTCTTGACCCCGGCCTCGTTGAGGGTCTCGATGTTCTGCTGGGCGAGCATGTTGAAGAGGAACTCCATGCCCAGGCGGCGGGCCGGGTCACCGGTGCAGGCCTCCATCGGGCCGAGCACGCCGAATTTCACCCCGGCGATGTGCAGCAGCTCCGCGACGGCCTTGGTGGTCTTCTTGGCCCGGTCCTCCAGCGCGCCGGCGCAGCCGACCCAGAACAGGTACTCGACGTCCTCGGGCATCGTCGAGTCGATGATCGGGACCTCGAAATCGAGCTCCTCGATCCACTCGGCGCGCTTCATCTCGGACATGCCCCAGGGGTTGCCCTTGTTCTCCAGGTTCTTGAGCATCACGCCCGCCTCGGACGGGAACGACGACTCGATCATCACCTGGTAGCGGCGCATGTCGAGGATGTGGTCGATGTGCTCGATGTCGACCGGGCACTGCTCGACGCAGGCGCCGCAGTTGGTGCACGACCACAGCACGTCGGGGTGGATGACCCCGTCCTCGCCGACCAGCGGCTTGTCCAGCAGGGCCAGCACGTCCTGCGGGAAGCTCTCCTTCTCCTTGTCCCCGGCCAGCAGGTACGGCGCGACCGCGAAGGCGTGGTCACGCTGGTCGAGGATGAGCATCTTGGGCGACAGCGGCTTGTCGGTGTTCCACGCCGGGCACTGCGACTGGCACCGCCCGCACTCGGTGCAGGTGTAGAAGTCCAGGAAGCCCTTCCACGTCGTGTCGGTGATCTTCCCGCGGCCGAACACGTCCGTCTCGGGGTCGGCCTCCTCGAAGTCGAGCACCTTGCCGTCGCTGCGCATCGGCTGGGCCGGGCCGAGGCCGTCGGGGCGGCGGGAGAACAGCACGTTCAGCGGCGCGGTGAAGATGTGCAGGTGCTTGGAGTTCACCACGAAGACCAGGAACACCAGCATGACGCCGATGTGCAGCAGCAGGCCGATCTCCTCCAGCACCTCGCTGGAGGGCAGGACCTTCGCGACCGCGTCCGAGGCGAACGCCCCCGAGGAGTAGGGGAAGTTGCCGGTGTTGACCGCCGCCCCGCGGAACAGGAACATCGTCCAGATCACGTTGAAGATCATGAACAGGGTGAACCACGCCCCGCCCAGGTGGGAGCCGGAGAAGCGGGATCCGCGGCCCAGCTTCTTGGGCGAGTTCTTGATCCGGATGACGGTGAAGGCGATCAGGCCGAGCAGCGCGGCGACCGCGATGAAGTCCTGCAGGAAGCCCAGCACCGGCCAGGTCCCGATCAGCGGGATGTGAAAGTCCGGCTTACCGGTGATCGCGCCCTGGATCAGCGCGCCGTAGGCCTCCAGGTAGACCGTGGCCAGGATGAAGAACGCCCACATCACGAAGAAGTGCGCGGTGCCCGACGGCGTCCACTTCAGCAGCTTGCGCTGGCCGAAGACCTCGACCAGCTGCGCCTTCACCTCCGCGCCCGCGTTCTCCTTGGCGTACTCGATCCGCTCGGGGGCCGGCTGGCCGCTGCGGGCGAGCCGGTAGAGGAACAGCACGCGGCGGCCCGCCAGCGCGACCGCCACCGCGGTCGCGACGAGGCCCACTATCGCTACCCAGAGCACGAGTCCCTCCCAAGTCGAACGTCGGCGGCCAGCCTAGGGGCGCGGCGCCTCGCGGGGGCGGGCCGATCCCGCCCTGTGGATAACGCCTACGCTTCCCGAATGGTACCGGCGAGTAACTTATCCTGCGTCACGCTCGGCGAGTGGTTCCGGTCACCGCGGTTCCCGCCGACGGCACGATACTAGAACAAAGCTCTATAAGAGGATATGCGAGGGATGCCCCAACCTATCCGGCCAGGTAACGCTGCACGGTCGGGGCCAGCAGCGCGACGAGCTCCTCGACGTCGGCGGAGGCGATCGGTTCGAACCGGAGGATGTACCGCGTCATCACCACGCCGAACAACTGCGCGAAGGCGGCCTCCATCCGCAGCGGCGGAACGTCCAGCGCCTCGGCCACCCGGCCGAGGACGGCCGTCGTGAAGAACTCCCGCACCATGCCGACGGCCTGCTCGTTAACCATCGCCGTCCGTACGAGCCCCAGCAGCGGCTCTCTGGCCGCCGGATCGGCCGTCATCGTCAGGATGAAGCGGACGAGGCGCTCGCCGACCTCCTCACGCGGCCCCGACAGGATGAGGGGAAGCGCCGACGAGGGGTCTATCGGCAGCCGCATGGCCGCGACGAACATCCCCTCCTTGCTGTCGAAATAGTGGTGGACGAGAGCCGGATCCACACCGGCCTCCCGGGCGATGCCGCGGATCGTGGCCTTGTCGAACCCCTTCTCGGCGAAGACCCGGCGCGCCGCGGCCAGGATCTCCCCGCGCGTGTCCGCCGCGCCCGGACGCCGGCCGGGCCGTCGCCCCGGCCGCCGCCTGCCGCCCGAGACCTCGGGAACCTCTGTCGTCACATCGCTCCCCGCCGGCCCTTACGGCCCACCGCGAGGTAGACGCGCATGGGAACGGTCAGCCGCCCGTCGGGGAAGACCCGGCCGAGCTCGGCGCGCTCCCGGGCGAGCAGTTCCGTCGCCACACCGCCCTCCATGCTCGCGATGTACGAGTGCGAGCGCAGGTCGGTGAGGAAGTCCTCAAGCGGCACCGACCTGGTCCAGTCGACCCAGGTCTCGGCCACGGACAGCCCCGAGTCGGACATCGCCGCCGCCATCGGCGGCATGCTCCATCCGGGCAGCACGGGCCCGATGTAGCCGGGGCACGACTCGGCGAGCCGCACCTGGTTGGCCGCCAGCCAGTCCGCCTTGCCGGGGTCCACCGTGTTCCACCAGCCCGCGACCGCGCCGCCGTCGCCCACCACCCGTACGGCCTCGGCCACCGACAGCGCGGGGTCCAGCCAGTGCCACGACTGCGCGTACGTCACCAGGTCGGCCGCGCCCGCGCGCAGGGGCAGGTCGTTCCCGTCGGCCAGCAACGCCGGGCAGTCCGTACGGACACGCAGGCGCGCCAGCATCCGCTCCCCGCGGTCCACCGCGACGACCCGGGCGCCGCGGTCGAGCAGGCCGCGGGTCGAGATGCCCGTGCCCGCTCCCACGTCGATCACGGTCGCCCCGGCGAGCCGGATCCCCGACAGCGTCTCCAGCGCCAGGTAGAGAGCCTCCGGGTAGTGCGGCCTGGCCGCGTCGTACTCCTGGGAGACACGGTCGAAGACCCGGTGGCTGTCGGCGAGTCGTTCGTTCATGAGGCGGTCGACGAGGCGGCGAAGTGAAGTCTCGCGAAGGCGAGCGCCTCGGTCAGGTCCTCGATGCGCTCGGAGCGGCTCGTGGCCTTGCGTGTGTTGATCTCCAGGACCACCAGCCCCTGGTACCCGTTGCCGGCCAGGCGCTCCAGGATCGGCGCGCAGGGCTGGGAACCCCGGCCCGGCACCAGGTGCTCGTCCTTGTTGGTGGTGCCCACGCCGTCGGCCAGGTGCAGATGGGCCAGCCGGTCGCCCAGTTTGGTCGCCATCTCCATCGCGTCGGTGCCCGACACCGCCGTGTGGGACAGGTCGAGCGTCACGTCGGGGAAGTCGTAGTCGATGGGGTTCCAGTCCGGCGCGTACGGCACGACCTCGTTGCCCCTGGCCCGCAGCGGGAACATGTTCTCCACCGCGAAGACGACGTCGGTCTCCTCGCGCATCCGCGCCAGGCCCTTCTCGAACTCCCTGGCGTAGTCGCGCTGCCAGCGGAAGGGCGGGTGGACCACCACGGTCTGCGCGCCCAGCCGCTCGGCCGCCTCGCGGGCCCTGCGCAGCTTCATCCACGGATCGCGGCCCCACACCCGCTGGGTCACCAGCAGACAGGGCGCGTGCACGGCCAGGATCGGAATCTGGTAGTGGTCGCGCAGCCGTTGGAGGACCTCGACGTCCTGACTGACCGGGTCCTGCCCGACCATGATCTCTACGCCGTCGTACCCGAGCCTGGCGGCCAGCTCGAAGGCGTCCGGCGTACGCTCCGGGTACACCGACGCCGTCGACAGCGCCACCGTGCCGCTGGGCACGCGGATGTCACTCATGAGGCCAGCCTCCCCTGGCGGCCCCCGGGCACGTTCCAGTCCCGTGGCCGTGGCCGTCCGTTCGCTCCCTGCGCCCGTTCACGGCTCCAGCCTAAGCCGCACCCGCGCCGTGCGCCGCTTCGCCACAATCAACTACCCAAGGTCGCGAACTAATGTGGGCGCCATGGCACGGATCGTGAGCGGGGCGGTGCCCAGCCCGAACATCTGGAACACTCCCCAGATCTACGAGCTGGAGAACCTCGCCGTGGGACCCGCGGGCGCGGCCGAGGCGGCGATGCGGGCCGTACGGCCCTGGGACGGCGCGACGGTGGTCGAGATCGGCTGCGGCGCGGGCTTCCACCTGCCCGCGCTCGCCGCGTCCGCCGGGCGGGTCGTGGGCGTCGAGCCGCACGGCGGCCTGGCCGCCGCGGCCGCCGCCCGCTGCGCGCCGCTGCCCAACGTCACGGTCCGTACGGGCACCGCCCAGGCGCTGCCCCTGCCCGACGCGTCGGCCGACGTGACGATCGCGCGCTGGGCGTACTTCTTCGGGCCCGGCTGCGAGCCGGGGCTGCGCGAGCTGGGGCGGGTGCTGCGCCGGGGCGGCGCGGCCTTCGTGGTCGACGTGGACGCCGCGCGCGGCGACTTCGGCCGCTGGTTCCGGCGGTCGCTGCCGTCGTACTCCCCCGACGCCGTGGAACGCTTCTGGTCCCGGCAGGGCTGGCGGCGCGAGGAGCTGGACCTGCGGATGACGTTCCGGTCCAGGGCCGACCTCGAGGCGGTGCTGCGCATCGAGTTCACACCCGAGGTGGCCGGCGAGGCGCTGCGCGAGATCGACGGCCTGGAGATCGCCTACCCGAACGTCCTGCGCTGGCGGGAATTCTGAGCGCCACGCTTGACCTTGTCGTTGGCGTCAAGCTTTACCGTCGTGTCCCGTACGAGGTGTCTCGTACGAGGGCCGCAGCGGGTGGACGAGGCCGAGGAGGGCCGATGCGGATCGGCGAGATGGCCCGGCGCGCGGGAGTGAGCACCCGGGCGCTGCGCTACTACGAGCAGCGGGGGCTCATCCGGTCGCGCCGCTCGGCGAACGGATATCGCGAGTACGACGAGTCGGACGTCCGGATCGTCACCGAGATCCGGGGGCTGATGTCGGTCGGTTTCACGCTGGACGACGCCCGTCCGTTCGTGGACTGCCTGCGGTCCGGCCATCCGTCCGGGAGCTCCTGCCCCGAGTCGGTCGCGGTCTACCGGCGCAAGCTGGCCGAGATCGACGACCAGATCCGCGACCTGCTGGCCCGCCGGTCCGAGGTGGCCGCCCAGTTCGCCGAGGCCTGCCCCGGCTGCCTCTTGCCACGACGAGGAGAATCATGATCACGCTGACCGCGGAGAACTTCGACGAACAGGTGCTGCGCAGCGACAAGCCGGTGCTGGTGGACTTCTGGACCGACTGGTGCCCGCCCTGCAAGATGATCGCCCCCATTCTCGAGGAGATCGCCGCCGAGTACGGCGACCGGCTGACGGTCGCCAAGATCAACGCCGACGAGCACCAGGAGATCGCGCAGCGCTACAACATCCTGGGCTTCCCCACGCTCAACCTCTATCGGAACGGCGAGGTGGTCCAGCAGATCAGGGGCGCCAAGCCGAAGCGCCTGCTGCTCGCCGACCTCGCGGGCCACTTCTAGCCGGTCTCGTCCGACACCGAGAGCCACTTATATAAGCGTTGACTTTTATAAGTGGCTCTCGGCATAGTGGGCGCGTGCACGCATTCGACGCGCTGGGGGATCCGGTGCGACGCCGAATCCTGGAGCTGCTCTCACACGGCGAGCAGACGTCGGGCGCGCTGACCTCGGTCATCCGCGCCGAGTTCGGGATCTCACAGCCGGCGGTCTCCCAGCACCTGCGGGTGCTCCGCGAGTCCGGGCTCACGTCCGTACGCGCCGAGGGCACGCGGCGGCTGTACGCCGTCGACCCCGCGCCCCTGCGGGAGGTCGACGCATGGCTGGAGCGGTTCCGCGGCTTCTGGGAGCAGCGGCTCGACGCGCTCGGGACCGAGCTGGCACGGGGAAAACGGGAGCGGCGGCTCAGCGGCGGGGATGCCCACCACACAGCCCACGACACAGCCCACGACGGGCGGACCGACGAGGAAGAGCGGCGATGAGCGACTTCACCGACCTGATCAACCAAGCCCACCGCACGGTCGGCAGGCGCGACCTGCCGGAGGGCGAGGCCCGCACGGTGCTGCTGCGCCGCACCTACGACACCGGCATCGAGGACGTCTGGGACGCCTGCACCGACCCCGAGCGGATCGGCCGCTGGTTCCTTCCGGTGAGCGGCGAGCTGAAGCTCGGCGGGCACTACCAGCTCCAGGGCAACGCGGGCGGGGAGATCCTGGCCTGCGAGCCGCCGCGGCTGCTGCGGGTGAGCTGGCTGTTCGGTGAGAACCCCGGCTTCAGCGAGGTCGAGGTGCGGCTGAGCGCGGAGGACGACGGGCGCACCGTGTTCGAGCTGGAGCACGTCGCCGTGGTGCCGCCGGAGTTCTGGGACCGGTTCGGGCCGGGGGCCACGGGCGTCGGCTGGGACCTGGCGCTGCTCGGCCTCGGGCTGCATCTGCGCGGCGAGATGATCGACGACCCCTCGGCGTGGGAGCAGTCGGAGGAGGCACGGGAGCTCATGCGGCTCAGCAGCGACCTGTGGGGCGAGGCGTACCGGGCCTCCGGCGCGCCGGACGACGTGGTGGCCACCGCGGTCGCCGGTACCACCGGCTTCTATGTGCCGGAGAAGCCGGAGAAGCCGGAGACCCCGGAGAAGTAGGCGGATTGTCGGCGGCGCCCGGTAACCTCCGGCACGTGAGCAAGGCAGCGAAACCGGCGTACCGGTGCGGCGAGTGCGGCTGGACCACGGTCAAGTGGGTCGGCAGGTGCGGGGAGTGCCAGGCGTGGGGCACGGTCGAGGAGGCCGGGGCGCGGCAGGGCGTCCACGTCGTCAAGCCGGGCGCGGTCTCCGCCCCCGCCGTCCCGATCGGCCAGGTGAAGGCCGAGTCCGTCAGCGCGCGGACGACCGGGGTGCCCGAGCTCGACCGCGTGCTCGGCGGCGGCCTCGTCCCGGGCGCGGCCGTGCTCCTCGCGGGAGAGCCCGGCATCGGGAAGTCGACGCTGCTCCTGGAGGCCGCCGCCCGCACCGCCCGGGGCGAGACCGTCCTGTACGTGACCGGTGAGGAGTCGGCGGCCCAGGTGCGCATGCGGGCCGACCGCATCGGCGCGATCGAGGACAGGCTCTACCTGGCCGCGGAGACCGACCTGTCCGCCCTGGTGGCGCACGTCGAGAAGGTGCAGCCGAGCCTGCTCATCGTCGACTCGGTGCAGACGATCGGCTCGGCCGACGCGACCGGAGTGCCCGGCGGCGTGACCCAGGTCAGGGAGGTCGCCGGCAATCTGGTGCGCCTCGCCAAGGAACGCGCCATGTCCACGGTGCTCGTGGGCCACGTGACCAAGGACGGCACGATCGCCGGGCCCCGCGTGCTGGAGCACCTGGTCGACGTCGTGCTCCACTTCGAGGGCGACCGCAACTCACGGCTGCGCCTGGTGCGCGCGGTCAAGAACCGGTTCGGCCCGATCGACGAGGTGGGCTGCTTCGACCTGCACGAGCGCGGCATCACCGGGATCACCGATCCGAGCGGACTGTTCGTCTCCCGTCATCCCGAGCCGGTGCCGGGCACCTGCGTCACCGTGACCATCGAGGGCACCCGGCCCATTCCCGCCGAACTGCAGGCCCTGGTCGGCCCCACCGAGGCTCCCCAGCCCCGCCGCACCTCCTCCGGCCTCGACTCCTACCGGGTGGCGATGGTGCTCGCCGTCATGGAGCGGCGGCTCCACGCCAAAATCGGCAAGTGCGACGTCTTCACGGCGACGGTGGGCGGGATCCGCCTGACCGACCCCGCCGTGGATCTGGCGCTGATGCTGTCGGTCGTGAGCGCGGCCGGCGACCAGGCGCTGCCCGCCGGGCTCGTCGCGCTGGGCGAGGTCGGCCTGGCGGGCGAGCTGCGGCCCGTGCGGGAGGTGCGGCGACGGCTGGCCGAGGCGGCCCGGCTCGGCTTCACCAAGGCGCTGGTGCCCTCCGGCTCGCTCGAGGAGGAAGGCCCCCGCCTGGAGGCCTCGGCGAGCCGGGGACGTCTCGTGGCGCTGCGCTCGCCGGCCGGCCGTACGACGCCGTTCGCTCCGGGCTTCGAGGTCACGGAGGTGGAGAACGTGTGGGACGCGCTCAACCTCATGCGGTAGCCGCCCTGGTCGGCCATGACACCGGTGAGCACGGCGTGACGCCGGTAAACTCTGTTGCCTGCCCGTCGGCCGTGGTCTCGCCCCCGCGCCCCCGAGGGGCTCTCACAGGGCCGTCCGCGGCGTGCCTCGCGGACCTCGCCACGACAAGGGATCGGTAGGACGACGATCTGACGGATACGACCGGGCGAGCCCACTGGGGTGCATGTGCTGGACAACGACAAGGCGATCGACGACCGCAGAAGGGCCGTGCTCGCCTCGCTCGCTCCGGGGACGGCGCTGCGTGACGGCCTGGAGCGCATCCTGCGCGGCCACACCGGAGGCCTGATCGTTCTCGGGTACGACCGCACGGTCGAGGACATCTGCACCGGCGGCTTCACGCTCGACGTCGAGTTCTCCGCGACCCGCCTGCGCGAGCTGGCCAAGATGGACGGCGCGATCGTGCTCGACACGGCCCATCTCAGGATCGTGCGGGCCGCCGTGCACCTCGTGCCCGACCCGGCCATCCCCACCGACGAGTCCGGCACCCGGCACCGTACGGCGCAGCGGGTGGCCAGGCAGACCTCGCTCCCGGTCATCGCGATCAGCAAGTCGATGCGGATCATCGCGCTCTACCTCGACGGCATCCGTCACGTGCTGGAGGAGTCGGCCGCGATCCTGTCCAAGGCCAACCAGGCCCTGGCGACGCTCGAACGCTACAAGAAGCGGCTCGACGAGGTCGCCGGCAACCTGTCGGCCCTGGAGATCGAGGACCTCGTCACGGTCCGCGACGTGGCCGTCGTCGTGCAGCGCCTGGAGATGGTCCGGCGCATCGCCCGTGAGATCGAGGGATACGTCGTCGAGCTCGGCACCGACGGGCGGCTGCTGTCCCTCCAGCTCGACGAGTTGTTCGCGGGCGTGGAGACCGACCGCGTGCAGATCATCCGCGACTACGCGCCCGGCTCGCTCGGCGCCCGGCCGTACGGGGACGCCGACGCCATGCGGGAGCTGGACGAGCTGTCCTCCGGCGACCTGCTCGACCTGTCGAAGGTGGCCCAGATCCTCGGCCACCACGGCGGCGACGCGCTCGACACACCGGTCAGCCCGCGCGGCTTCCGGCTGCTCACCAAGGTCCCCCGCCTGCCCGGGGCGATCGTCGACCGGCTCGTGAGCCACTTCGGCGGCCTGCAGAAGCTGCTCGCGGCCACCACCGGCGACCTCCAGGCCGTCGGCGGCGTGGGAGAGACCCGGGCGCGCAGCGTCCGCGAGGGCCTGTCCCGGCTCGCCGAGTCGTCCATCCTGGAGCGCTATCTCTGAGCGGTGCGCTGCAGGTCGACTCGATAACCTACCGGAGCGGCTGAGGAGCGCTCGGCCACGGCGGCCGGGCGAGCACGAGAACGGGAAGGTCGTCGACGTTCATGATCTAGGGGGTGAACAGCTTCCAGCGCCCCTCGGAAATGACCTCGACATGACCGTCGAGCACCTTGATGGCGGTCTCATCGTCGATCGCATACGCCCGATTCGGGAGGCCGGCCGCCCATCTTTCCGCCTCGGCCATCGTGTTCTCCGGCAGGAGTTCGTGATCCAGGTGCGGGAAGATCGAGAAGTCGACGACGTTCAGGGTGCTGTCGTCACCGGAGGGCGGCTTCCACTGGACGAAGTCCTCCCCGATACGGGGGGTCATCACCATGCTCCCGGCGCTCAGCCCCGCCCAGACCGTCTCGCTCAGCGACGGCAAGAGATCCGCCAGCCCGGACTGCCGCATCCAGTGACACAGGTACAGCGCATCGCCGCCGTTCACGAGCAGGACGTCCGCCTCCCGGACCCAGGGGACCCAGCGCTCCTCACCGATGCTGGGCAGCGCGGTGAGCTCCAGCACTCCCACGGACTTCCACCCCAGCTCGCACATGGGTAGGGCGGACTTCCCGCTGATGAAACGCCATGCGCCGACAGGAGTGGCCTGGGGGTGCCCGTATGCAGCGGTCGGGACGCAGAGGGCGTTGGACTCGGCGATCGGCTTGCCCAGGAGGTCGACCAGCGCGTTGCGGATGCTCGCGTTCGCGATGCCGGCGGATGTGAGAAGAAGCCGCACGATGCCCTTTCCCGAGCACTCTGAAGCTGCCCCGCGTCAGAAGCGGTAGCTGGTCTGGCCGAACGGGTCGCCCTTGGCGTGGCCGTACGCCTTGTCCGGTCTCACCTCGAAGACCACGACCTGGATATCGGGCCTCTCGGATGCCACGGCACCGTTCTGGACGTCGAGCAGCCAGTGGCCGTCCCAGCGACCGCGATAGAGCTCGGCGAGCCGCCGCAGCAGAGCGTCGTCGGTCACCGGCACGGCGGTTCCCTCCACGACGACGTCGAGGCCGCGGTCCCAGGCGGTGTCGCCCGCGAGCACGAGCACGTGCGGATTGACCTGGAGGTTGTCGTACTTCACCTCCGTGCTGCCGGTGTGGAAGTAGACCTTCCCGTCATGAATCACCGGGACCATCGGCGTCGCGTGAGGACGGCCGTCCGGCCGCGCGGTCACGATCCAGGCGACCTCCGCCGCGGCCAGCCTCGCCTCGGTGTCGGTCCACGGGACCGCCTCGGCCCGCTCGTCGCTGTAGCGCCGGTCGATACGCTCGCGCGTCGGTCGCACCACGCCTCCGAAAACTGATTGCAGAATGCAAGTCGTTGAAGTGACGCTAACACGACCGGTTGCGAAGTGCAATCAGATTCGATGGCCAACGTACGAGGCCCGGCACACCGGCCGGGTGCCCGGTCAACCTGGCGATCAAGGAGCTGGACGACCGGTGGTCGCTGGTGGTGCTGCGGGACATCACGTCCGGAGACCGGCACTACTTCCGCGAGCCGCCGGCCGGGCAAGCGGAATCGGCGCGGGCGGCAGCCCGCCCCCGCCCTGCCGCTCGTCTCTCAGCGTCCACCTCTCGGTGCCCTCTCAGCGCAGGTGAAAGACGATCTTCGGGCTCTTGAGCCGGCCCGCGTGCGCCGTCGCGACGTACGTCCCTGCGTCTGCGGGCGACCGCCTGCCCGCGCACGTGCTGCCCGAGCGGTGGCGGTCCCACCGGATGTTCTGGACGTAGGGAATGCCGCGCTGCAGCAACTGCCTGTCCACACCGTCGCCCGCCACGCAGTCGGCCGTCGACCACACGCGCTCGCCGCCCGACAGCACCCGCATCTCCAGCGTGCGCGGCCCCACGTCGACGGTGCACTCGACCTTGCCCGTGCTCACGACCGTCAGCAGGAAGTTCGGCGTGACGCCCTTGCCGTACACGTCCTGGCCGGTCTGCAGCGCGAGCACGAGGTCCTTCTCGTCGCAGGGGTCGCCGGGCCGCCGCGGTCTGCCGGGCGAGGGCGAGACGCCCGCGGAGGCGGACGGCGACGGATGCCCCGGAACGGCTGCGGAGGCGGCGGGCGTCTTCGGAGCCAGGCCGGCGGGCAGCGAGACGACCAGCCGGTCGGACGGGGTCGCCCTGACCGCTGCGGCGGTCTCGTCCGACCGTCCCGAGGCGCTGCTGCACGCCCATGCCACGACCGCCACCACGACGAGCATCCCCGTGAGCACCGACACGCGGCGGCGCCAGTAGACGTCCGCCCCCTCGACGCCCACGTCGCCACGGAATGTGTCCGGATCCATACGGACAGTATGGAGAGCCCTGGCGGGTCAGAGGGAACGGCTCGCTGAGCCTTGCCCTTTCCCAGGTCGGAGCCTCGCCGGACCTTTGCGCAATAAGGCGCCCATTCGCAGCCCGGGCAGCCCGGTACAGTCGGTGCGTGTCCGCCTCCCTGCGTGAGCCCATCCTCGACTGGTACGCCGAGCACAACCGCGACCTGCCCTGGCGGCGGCCCGACGCGACCCCGTGGGGCATCCTGGTGAGCGAGATCATGCTCCAGCAGACGCCCGTCGCCCGGGTGCTGCCGATCTGGACCGAGTGGATGGAGCGCTGGCCCACCCCGGAGGCGCTCGCGAAGGAGTCCCCCGGCGAGGCCGTACGCCACTGGGGGCGGCTCGGCTATCCGCGCAGGGCGCTCAACCTCCACGCGTGCGCCCGGGCCATCACGGCCGGCCATGCCGGTCGCGTGCCGTCCACGTACGACGAACTGCGGGCGCTGCCCGGGATCGGCGACTACACGGCGGCGGCCGTGGCCAGCTTCGCGTACGGCGGCAGCCACGCGGTGCTCGACACGAACGTGCGGCGGGTGCTGGCCAGGGCGGTGCGCGGCGAGGAGTATCCGCCGAAGGCGCCGACGGCGGCCGAGCGGCGGCTCGCCGAGTCGCTCGTGCCCCCGGTGGGCGCGCCGCGCTGGGCCGTGGCCGTGATGGAGCTGGGCGCGCTGGTGTGCACGGCCAGGGCGCCCCGCTGCGAGCGCTGCCCGGTCACCGCGCAGTGCGCCTGGCGGCTGGCCGGGCGTCCGGCCCACGACGGCCCGGCGCGCCAGGGCCAGACGTACGCGGGGACCGACCGGCAGTGCCGCGGACGCCTGCTCGCCGTGCTCCGCGAGGCGCACGGGCCGGTCCCCAAGGACGCGCTCGACGCCGTCTGGGCCGACCACGTGCAGCGTGAGCGCGCACTGGACGGCCTGCTGGACGACGGCCTGGCCGAGGTCCTTCCCGACGGCACCTATCAGTTGCCCTCCTGAGCCGCCTCCTCAGGCGGCGAGCTTGAGGCCGAGCGCGGTGAGGTTGCGGCGGGTCCAGTCGAGCTCGTCGGCGAGCTTCGCCACCAGGGCGGCCGGCCCCTTCGTCTTGGGGGCGGTCCCGTCGTGGGCCTCCACCTCGATGTGCGCGGTGCCGTTCACCGCCCCGGACAGGATCGCGGCGAGCGTGTCGGCGATCACCGGCTGAGTGCTGGGGATCTCCTGGCTGTGGTTGTGCACGTGGTTGAGCTTGACCACGGGAGCCCCGGCGAGGGCCAGCCCGCGCAGCGCCGCGTCCGGCTCCCCCGCCCCGCAGGACAGGTGGCAGGCGTCGAGGCAGACGCCGAGGTGATCGGAGTCGATGTCACAGACCCGCTCCAGGGCCTGCTCGGTGGTCTCCAGGACGCAGCCGGGCCAGGGCTCGAAGCCGACCCTGATCGTCTTTCCGGTGACGCTGTAGAGGCCGCGAAGCTCACGCGACAGCCGATCGAGCCGGCGGGAGGCGATGGAGTGCAGGTCGGCGGGCCAGTCACGGCGCCAGCCGATCGGAATGGTGGAGATGCTGCCCGACTGCACGTCGTCCGGCAGCAGGAACGCGAGGATCTTCGCCAGCGCCATGGTGTAGCGGTAGCGCTCGGGCTTGGCCCAGTCGGGTCCCGGGACCTCCTGGTTGCGCCCGCCGGTGCCGTTCAGGCTCACACACTCCAGGCCGCGTTCCTCCAGCGACCGGCGCAGCCGTACGAGCTCGATGCGGTCGGCGATGAGGTGGTCCGCCACGGCGGGGGCGAGCCACAGGCCGATCCCCAGCCGGTCGACTCCCAGCTTCCTGCGCACCGGCACGGCGTAGCGCGTGAGGTGGGCGATCAGGTTCTCCAGATCCTCGGCGGGATGTACGCCCGCGTTGTAGGCCAGGTGAACCAGCGTCCCGTCGTCGTGCAACAGGCGCATCAGCTGCCTCCAAGGCTTGTGCACTTTTCCGGACCGCCATTTCGCCCACAGGGCGTGTCCCGACCGCACGGGACTCCGGTCCTCCTACCACCGGGATCTCGCCCGGGTGGACCGAGCTTCCCCCGTGCGCCCGGTCCGGCGCGTCCGCCCCGCAGCGGATTGTCCGGTACGCCGCGGGGATGACATGGCTGTCCCCACGCGCTCGCGGTGTGCCGGACGCGCGGCTGACTCTACACAGTGTAGTACTACGTTTGGTGGCGTGATACCGGTTCTCGCCTATCGGGCCCGCAGTGATCGCACACGGTAGGCCGGAAAACGACCGAGGGGCGCTCCTTGCGGAGCGCCCCTCGGGTGGAACGGGTTATCGCGGACCGATCAGTGCTGGATCGCCTCCGCGATCGAGGCCGCCGAGTCCGGGACCGACGGGCTCTTCGCCTCGCCGACGAAGGTGAACTTGGCCGCGTCGCCTTCGCCCTCGATGTCGATCTTGACGACCTGGCCGGGCCGCAGCTCGCCGTAGAGGATCTTCTCCGACAGCGTGTCCTCCAGCTCGCGCTGGATGGTCCGGCGCAGCGGACGCGCGCCCATGACCGGGTCGT